>DASWRR010000621.1:0-3375 GCA_036403055.1 Ilumatobacteraceae bacterium
GGCAAGCGATGCGTACGGAACGTTGGGCAGCACTCTGTTCGAATCGACATCGATCACGACAAAGGTGAGTACCCCTCGCGCCGCGACACCAAACCGTCGGTGCTGGTCACACGCTTCGTCGTCGGACCGACCAGACGCACAATGCGGCGAGCGCGATCGCCGCAGCGATGTACGCACCGACCTCGAACCACTGGAACGACCAGTAACGACTCGCAGGATGGTACGAGACCAGCAAGTGATAGCTCTTGCCGACGTTCGTCACGCACGTCTCCAGGGCCGCCCTGACATCATCGGGTGCCTTCGTGCGGCCAGCGGGCGCGGGCTTCGGCTCGGTCACCGCGAGTTGCGGGCAGATGGTGGTGAATGCCGTGCGGGTCAACCCGGCGCCACTGCCGTCGACGATCTTCGACGAGACGATCCACGCGTTCGCAATCCTCGGCGTCGATGGGTCGAGCGTCAACGCACCCGTGCTCGACCGGAACACCCCGGTCGATCGAACGTCCAACGCGACGGCGAGACGAACCGGCGTGTACAGAAGTGGCCGCACCCAGTGCGTGATCGCGAGCCGGGCGGCGGTGAACACGACGGCAACGGTCGCCATCGCCGGCAGCGTTCGACGGATCAACACGCCTGCAGTGACACCGAGCGCGAAACCGAAGATCGCGTGCCCGATCGGCGCGATGTTGCGAGCGTCGAAGGTCGAGTACGCGTTCTGCACAACTCTGTCGAGGGGATGGTTCCACCATGTGCTCATGAGGCTGAGCAGTCCGGCCACCGCCATGCTCGCAACGGCGATCACACCCAGCTTCGTGGCGAGCCACCGCGTCCTCGTAACGCTCTGCGTCCACGCGAGGAGGAACGTGCGCGCCTCTATCTCGCGGGCGACCAGCGGGGCTCCCCAGAATATGCCGATGATCCCGGGAACCACCATCACGAGGATCTGCAACGCGTCGTGGATCTCGCGGTCGTGACGCAGGAACTCGCGGATCGTCGATTCCGAGCAACTGTCGGTGACCGCGCACGGAGCGATCAGCGTCGCGTACAGATGAGCGAGGTTCGGACCGCTGACGAGGAGCACTGTCGCAACGACGGCAAGGCCGATCATCGCGGTCACCGTTTGCGTCCGCGCTTGCAACCACGCGAGGCGGATCATCGGACGACCGCCAACGGCGGGCGCGCCACGCGTTTGGCATCACGAGACCGGCTCATGTACGCGAGCACGAGATCCTCCAGCGTCACCGGTTTGACGGTCCACGCCGGATCGAGGATCGGGCCGTCGGTGCGCACGAGCAACGTGGTCTGCCGATCGGTATGACTCTCCTCGATGACGTCGTGATCGGCGGGAAGGGTGTCGATGTCTCGACGGGGACCGGTGAGGCGATGATGTGTTGCGAGCAACTCGGCCACGTCGCCGCACACCTGCACGTTCGACGCGACGAGCACGATCAAGTAGTCGCAGACGCGCTCGAGATCGGCAACGAGGTGCGACGACAGCACCACGCTGACCCCGTGGACCGCGACGATCTCCATCAAGCTCTGCAGGAACTCGCGGCGTGCCAGCGGATCGAGGCTGGCCACTGGCTCATCGAGGAACAGCACCTCCGGCCGTTTGGCGATCGCCATCGTGAGCGCCAACTGAGCGCGCTGACCGCCCGACAACGACCCGGCACGCTGGCGTCGGTCGAGTCCGAGCTCCTCGATTCGTTGCTCGGCCATCTCGTTGTCCCATCTCGGGTTCAGCCAGGCTCCCATTCGCAGATGGTTCGCCACCGACAGCCGGTCGTACGCCGGGGTGTCCTGCGCGACGAAACCGACCCTCGCGAGTTGCGCAGGATCGTCCGCCGGCAGCGCACCGAGAACGTTGACCGATCCCGTTGTCGGCGACAGCAGTCCGACGGCGAGCTTCAGCAGCGTGGTCTTACCGGCACCGTTGGGACCGACGAGCCCGACGACCTTGCCTTCGGGAATGCTGAGCGTGCAATCGCGCAGCGCCCAGCGCCGCCCGTACTTCTTCCCGAGCGCAGTCGTTTCCAGCGCGGCCGTCATGCGACTCCCTCCGCGCGGTCGGCGAACGAGTCGCGGAACGCGGTGCGGTAGATCGCTTCGATGTCGTCGGGGCCGAGGCCGGAGGCGCGCGCCGACTGAATCCACTCCGCCATCGACGCGAGGAACCTCGCCTGCGCGGCCGGGTCCGTTCGAGGGAGCGATGCGACGATGAACGTGCCCTGCCCTGGCCTGGCACGCACGAGCCCTTCGCGTTCGAGATCGCGATACGCCTTCAACACCGTGTTGGGGTTGATCGCCAGCTTGGCCACCACCTGCTGTGCAGTCGGCAGCTGATCCCCAGGTTCCAACAGACCGAGTTGCAGCGCCTGATGTACCTGGTGCACGAGCTGCAAATACGTCGCCACACCGGCGCCCGCGTCCAGTTGAAACTCGATCATCTCGTTCTCCCAGGCCCCGAGCCTTCGCTGTTCCACTAAGGGCTTAGTGGAACAGTACTTCGACGTGTCGCGAGCCGCAACCAATTTTTGGAGAGGACATCAAGTTGCTGCTCGTCGTTGTCCTCGCCAAAACAAGAACGTGCTGCGAAACGGTCAGTACGGCCACTCGGGCTCGCGCCCGGTGACGAGCCGCAGCACCGCGCCGAGATGCACTGTCAGCAGCACCTTGCACGCCAGGTTCTTGGTGAACCAGGCGAGCTGGGCGATCTGGCGCAACGAGTTGAACGTGCGCGAGCGCCAGCCGCTGCTGAGGTCGGCCCGGTACTCCGCGAGCGAGCGCGAACGGCCGACGTACCGGAAGCGGCGGCCGAACATCAGCTCTCTCGCGATCGCCAACGTGACGCCGACCGACGAGAACGAGTCGTGGATCAACAACGTCCCGCCGTCGACGACTCGACTCCCCCAGCTGCGGATGTCGTTCGACGCGGGCGCGTAACGATGGGCGCCGTCGATGTACAACATCGCGATGCCATCCGACACTGCGTCGTGCGCCCGGTCGCTGAACTCGCTGACGTGCCGGACGCGGTCGGCCACCCCGGCGGCCGCAAGGTTCGCGTTGAACGCCTGATGGTCATCGGCAGCCTCGGCTTCGAAGCCACGTCGTTCCCCCGGGCCGCGATCGTTGCCGGCGTGGGGATCGATCGCCACGATCGCGACACCCTCGGGCGCGGCGGTTGCCAGGACGATCGTGCTGCGGCCGCGGAAGCTGCCGATCTCGACGATCTGATCGGCGCGGGTCGTTGCCGCCGCCGCGGTGTACAACCGCGCCGCTTGATCGGTCGAGAGCCAACCCTCGACACCATCGATGGCGGACAGCAGTTCATCTGGGACAGTGCGGGTCACGCGAGGTACACGCCGATCCCGAAGACCG
>DASWRR010000622.1:0-9290 GCA_036403055.1 Ilumatobacteraceae bacterium
CAGGTGCTCGACGGACAAGAAGTCGTCCTTCAGATCCTTCTGGTACTGCTCCGCGTTCTGCACGACGTTGTTGAGCTCGCGATTGAGATGCGGCTCGGCGCCGCCGTACGCCTTCGGCAGCTTCTGCACTGCCTCGTCGGCCTTGTTGCGAACCATCAGGGGCGCAAGACCCAACTTCGCCAAGACGGCCGGGACGATCGTGTCGTCCTGGCGCATCATCGCGGCCATCAGGTGATCCGGGGTCAGCTCAGGGTTGCTGAGTGCCTTCGCCTGGTCGATCGCCGCGGAGAACGCCTCGTTGGTCTTCAGCGTCCACTTCTTCGGATCGAATGCCACGTCCTGCCTCTTTCACTCTCGGCGCCCCGTTGACCTGCGCCGCACGGATGAAACACACAAATGTTGAGTCACATTGTATCAACCTTGACGACTTCGTCAACGTGGTCACGGTGCTATCGAGGGCACGACCATGCGGCGAGCTCGGCCCCCGAGAGATCGCGGATCGATCCCCCTTTGGTGTTCGCCGTGGTTCGGCGGATGAACAGTTCGAACGGTGCTGCGCCGTTGAGCTCGACGACTCCGTCGACCCGTAGCTCTCCCCGCGACCGCGGATCGCGCGAGCCGTCCGCGGCGAACGTCGAGCCGGCCTCCAGCATCACCGCGGTGGCATCCTCTGGATTGCCGTCGGGAGCGACCGCCACGAGCCGGTAATAGGTCGAGTCGTCGCTGTAGTCGGCAGACACGACGAGGTCAGGAACACCGTCCCCGATCAGGTCGACCATCACGGCACTGCCGCGTTGCGCCGGCGGTGCGCCATCCAAACCGTTGCTCGCCGTCACCAGTTGGACGACGGCGAGCACGTTGGCATCGTTCGGCGCGACGGGAATGGCGCTGCCCGGCCGGAGGTGCCAGTTCGGCGACTCGACCCACAATCCGAGTGGCTCGGCGTTGTCGGCGGCGCGGGGCTGGACAGCGATCGGGCATGTGGGCGACATCTCCGTCGGATCGAGCGGACGGACCTGCACGGTGAACTGGGATCCGACGAAGTTCACGACGGACTCCATCTGGAACGACCCTTGGCGCAGCTGAGGAACGGGGTCGCCCTGATACGCGACGAACCCTGTCGGCGTGATGTGGCCGAGTGGGTATCCGTCGGCGAACACCATGTGGTCACCGACCACCGGGACGGCCGTCGTCGGTGGGATCGTGCTGGTCGTCGTGGTCGCGATGGTGGTGGTCGTCGATGTCGTGGTCGACGTCGTCGAGGTGGACGACGTCGTTGGTGCAGCAGTCGGGAGCGCGGTCGCCGCCGATCGAGCGTTCTCCCACTGCGACAGCACGTACGACACCGCGCCGCCGGCGATCAGCGCGGTGAACACCAGAAGAACAATGCCAACACTCCGATTCGAACGGCGAGCGCGTGGGCGGGTGCGCTGGCCGTCCGGATCGGGTGGATCCCACATATGTGACATTTCGCCACAGTCTTGCCGACCACTGCGCCGAACCGGCGCACACCCCACTCCTACACTCGACGTGTGCCAACCCGTTCGAACGTCGCCCCGACACCGGGTCTGCAACTGACCTGGCTCGACGGTGAGGTCGTCGCGTGGCAGCCAGGGCGCGGTGTGTACGGCGGCAACCTCCAAGCCGTCGTCAGCTCGACGTTCCGCCGGCCGCCGGCACCGAACAACGCCTCGATGCGCGTCGTCAAGATGTCGCTCCCCGGCGGCGAACAGCAGGTGATGTGTCAGCGGCTGACCGTGGCGTCACTCGCCGCGCTCGGCCAACTCGATGCACTCGGGAACGACGCCGGGGCGTCGGTCGGCTGGCTCGGGGCGGCGTATTCGGTCGCCATTCGCCTTGTCACTGCCGGCCGGGTGCTCCCGGAGCTGACCGACACCGGCCTCGGGTGGTGGATCGCGAAGTGGAAGCCGCTGCGCGCCGACATCGCCGGCCCGGTTGCCGAGCTCGCTGCGACGCAGCCGCCGGTCGTGGCCGTCGCCAGCCCAGGATTCACCGCGGAAGAGCTGACGACCGTGATCGTCGAGTCGTTCGTCGACCAGACCACCCGTCTGCTGCTCGCAGGGGCCGGATGGCACCCACCGATCACCGACACACGTCGCCTCGCGGCGCGTGCCACGCGCGCTGCGGCGCGTGCGTTGAGTGCGCCGACCGGCGAGTTCCGAGCTGATCCGGAGATCGTGGAGGCGCTCGACGATCTTGCGGCGATGTTCGATCAGAAGATCCGCAGGGCCGAAGGCGAACCGGTGGTGCGGGCGCGGCTGCGGCTGGCGCTCCCGGACGAGCCGATGGGCGACTGGCCACTGACGCTCGAGCTCGTCGATCCGGACGATCGCGGCCGTTGGTGCGCAGCGACCGATGTCGACGCCGGCGCGCCCGCGGCACTCGGCCTCGCCGGCAACGAACGGCACATGCCGTTGCTCGCCGAATGCCTCGACATCGCAAGGGCCGACATCGAGATCGTCGCGCCATGGCTCGACGACTGGCTCGCCGACCCCGAGGCAGGGATCGATCTCGACATGGCCGCGGCAACGCTCGAAGCCGTTGACGCGCTCTCGGCAGTGGAGATCGAACTGCTCACGCCCGAGCGGTTGACGCGTCGCAGCGCGACGACGAAAGGCGTTGCCCAGCCGAAGGACGGGGCGGGCGCCGGACGCTTCAGTGCTGCTGCGATCGTCGATTGGAAGGTCGTCGTCGACGACACCCCGGTCGACGAGGCGTTGCTCGAGCGCGCCGCGGCCTCTGGTGCCGGGCTCATCAACGTCAACGGCCGGTGGGTCCGCCTCGATCGCGCCGAGGCCCGTCGAGCGCTCGCGAACCTTGCGGAACATCGGCGCGATCACGGCGAGCTGTCCACGCTCGAGCTCTTGCGGTTGGCAGCCGAACTGGCCGCGACCGAGACGGCGGCGACGACCGACGACACCGCCGACGAACCGGCGCCGTCAATCGCGGCCAACGGTTGGCTCGGTGATCTCCTCAACGGTCTGCCCGACGAAGCATTGGCCGAAGGCGTCGAGCCACCGGGTTTCATGGCGACGCTGCGCCCGTACCAACGCCGCGGCCTCGGCTGGCTGCAGTTCCTCTACAAGCTCGGTCTCGGTGGTTGCCTCGCCGACGACATGGGCCTTGGGAAGACACCGACGACGCTTGCTCATCTCGCCGCGTTGCCGGGGCCGCACCTCGTGATCTGTCCACTGTCCGTCGTGCGCAACTGGGAGGCCGAGGCGGCGCGGTTCACGCCGATGCTGCGCATCGCAGTGCATCACGGAAATGCACGCAGCGGGATCTCGACCTTCGCCAACGTCGTCGCCGAGCACGACGTCGTCATCACCACGTACCACGTCGCGGCGCGCGACATCGAGACGCTGAAAGCGGTGTCGTGGACCGGCGTCGTGCTCGACGAGGCCCAAGCCGTGAAGAACCCGGAGACGAGAACAGCAAAGGCGTTGCGTTCACTGCCGGCGCGACAGCACATCGCGCTCACGGGGACACCGGTCGAGAACCGACTCAGCGAGCTGTGGTCGATCATGTCCATGGTCACGCCCGGATTGCTGGGCAACCTCAATCAGTTCCGTCACCGCTTCGCTGCACCGATCGAGCGCAACCACGATCTCGCCGCAGCGGCGGCGTTGCGCCAACTGACATCGCCGTTCCTGCTGCGACGGACGAAGGCGGACAAGTCCTTGGTGCCCGACCTTCCCGACAAGGTCGAGCAGCTGGCATGGGCGTCGCTGACTCGCGAGCAGGCCGGGATGTACCAAGGCGTCGTCGACCAACTGCTCGCCGACGCGCAGCAGGGCACCGGGATGCGTCGCCGCGGTCTGGTACTCGCGGCATTGACGCGGCTCAAGCAGATCTGCAACCACCCGGCCCACGCGCTCGGCGACGGTTCACGCCTCGGCGGCCGATCCGGAAAACTGACGCGCTTCGACGAGCTGATCGCCGACCTGCTCGACGCGGGCGAGCAAGCGCTCGTCTTCACCCAGTTCCGCGAGATGGGGTTGCTGCTGCAGCGGCACCTCACCGAGCGATTCGCAATGCCGACGCCGTTCCTGCACGGCGGCGTTCCGCGAAAGGGTCGCGACCGGATGGTCGAGGAGTTCCAGGCTCGCTCGGCGTCGCCACTCCTGCTCGTGTCGCTGCGCGCCGGGGGTACTGGACTCAACCTCACCGCGGCGTCGCACGTCGTCCATTACGACAGGTGGTGGAACCCCGCTGTCGAGGATCAGGCGACCGATCGGGCGTGGCGCATCGGCCAGCACCGTTCGGTGTTCGTGCACAAGCTCGTCTGTCAAGGGACCATCGAAGAGCGCGTCGACGCGATGATCAACGACAAGCGTGCCCTTGCCGACGCTGTCGTGGGAACGACGGGTGAGACATGGCTCAGCGAGCTGTCGACCGACGAGCTGCGCGATCTGATCGTGCTCGACCATCACGCGGTGCGCGGCACATGAGCATTGTCATCAACCCCGGTCCCGCACATCTGCGACGCGAGCCGACACCGGCAGGGCGCCTCGCGGCATCGTTGATGTCCGTCACCGTCGCCGGTCTTGCCGACCCACAACGGTTCCGTCGGGGCAAGACGTACCTCGCGGAGAACGCCGTCTCGCGGCTCGAGGTGTCCGAGGGAGTGTTGCTGGGAACCGTGGTTGGTGGCCGTCCGGAGCCGTATCACGTGACGATCACGGTCGAGACGATGGAACGCCCCGACGGCCTCGGCCAGACGCCGGAGCGCAGTCACGTCGCTCGGCTGATCCCACGCAACGACGAGGTGCTGTTCTCGTGCTCGTGCCCCGATTGGGACGATCCGTGCAAGCACGCCGTCGCCGCGTTGCTGGCGTTTGCGGCCGAATTGGGATCACGGCCGGAACTGCTGATCGCGTGGCGTTGCGGCACGATCGACGACATGGCCCGCCCGAAGGTGGGCTCGCGGGCCCGCGGCGACCGTCACCTCCGATTGGTACCTCCGCCGCCTCCGCCGTCCCCGTTCGAGACGCCGGAATGGCACGAGTTCGTCGGAGACGACGTCGAGATCCCGCAGTGCAAGGTCCCGACCGAACCACTGACGCTGCCGACGATGGTGCTCGACCGAACCGACGTCGCCGAGGTCATCCGATCCGCCTGGCTCGCGCTCGGCCGGTTCAGTGAGCAGGCTGATTCGTCCGGCTGAACGCTTGCGATTGCTGTTCCGCAGAGTTCGCCCGCCCGCCGGCCGCCGCCCCAGGCTGCTGGGTTGTCACACGCTGACCGTCTCCACGACGGTCACGCGCTGACCGGCGCCGCGGGTGGCCGACTTCAGAATCACCCAGGAGGAGCGAAGAACTCCAGCGCGATGTTGTCGGGGTCCCGGAACGAAAGCCCAGATCCGTAGGGCGCGTCGACGATGCCGCCGTGCGCGATGCCGAGAGATTCGAGGTGCGACTGATGCTCATCCAGTTCTGCGCGACTAGCGCATCCGAAGGCAACGTGGTCGAGTCCGGGACGCAGCTCGTCGAACGGCGAGGCACTGCTCGGCGAGGGATGCTGATGAATGCCGAACAGCGTCGAACCCAGCAACCAGACGACGTGATGGAACGACCCGGTGTCCTCGTCGAGCACCGGTTGAGCGCCGAACAGCGCGTTGTACCATGGGCGGCTGACGCCGAGATCGTTGACCGTGACCGCGACGTGGGCGACTGCAGGAAAATCGGACATGGTTGCCTCCAGATGTTCGTGGTAGTCGTTGCTGCAGCTGCAGCGGGACGAATCTAGCCGCGGCGCGTCGATTGCCGCGAGCGCAGCGCGACCGGACGCAACGCGGATGCGCGACCGTCAGGAACCATCCGGACGGCGGCCCCGAGTTCATGATCGATCTGCCGCTCTCGGCAGACCACCCGTCGCTACTTTCGTCCGAGGCGTGACCCGCCGAACACCGAGACCTCTTGACGCAGCGGCACGAGATCTCGCCGAGGCGGCCGTCGGTCCGCTTCGGCCCTGGCCGACGACGCGGCTTGTCGAAGCTCCTCGTTCTCGGCTCGCAACTTCTGGTTCTCGGATTCCAACTGCATCACTCGGCGGATGCCCTCGAGGTTCATGCCCTCGGCGGCAAGTTCGCTGATGCGACGAAGGCATTCGATGTCCACATCGCTGTATCGCCGATTACCGCCCTGCGTTCGCGCCGGCTGGACGAGGCCGCGTCGTTCGTAGATGCGCAAGGTCTGCGGATGCATGCCGGCGAGCTCAGCCGCAACTGAGATGACGTAGACCGCGTGATGTTGGGATCGCATGATCATGACTCCATTCGAGTCCGTGGTGACACGGTGGTCGCGGCAGCGAGTGCCTCGACCGCCGCTTGCTGTTCTGCTGACAGTTGCTTGGGAACCTCGACGTCCACGGTCACGATGAGATCACCCGTTGCCTTGTTCGTGACGATTCCCTTGCCCTTGACGCGATGGCGCGAGCCGGACGCGGTGCCCGGACGCAAGCGGAGCATCACCGGCTGACCGTCGAGCGTCGGAACGTCGATGTCGCCACCGAGCGCGGCTTCGGCGAACGTCACCGGAACCGTGACCGTGAGGTTGTTGCCATCGCGTCCGAAGAGTCGATGAGCCGCCACATGACATTCGACGATGAGATCGCCGGGCGGCCCGCCGTTGCGGCCAGGCGCGCCGCGACCCTTCAGACGGATCTTCTGGCCATCGGCGACTCCCGGCGGGATACGGGCCTGCACTTCGCGGGCGCGTCGCTCCGTGCCGGTACCACGACACGTCGGACACGGATCGGTGATCACGACGCCTCGTCCCCCGCACACGCGGCACGGCGACGAGAAGGAGAACAGACCTTGGTTGTCATCGACGACCCCACGGCCGCCGCAGTTGGAGCAGACCGTCGGTTGCGTGCCGGGGCGCGCCCCGCTGCCGTGACATGTGCTGCACTCGGCGTCGCTGGTGAGGTGGAGCGTCGTCGTCAGGCCCCTGACCGCGTCGGCAAACGCGAGCGTGAGCGTTGCCTCGACGTCGGCGCCGCGCTGCGGGCCCGCGGACGCGGATGGTCCGCCCCCGCGGCGACCGCGTCCGAACATCTGGCCGAGGATGTCACCGAGGCCTTCGCTGCCGACGTTGAAGTTGAACCCGCCTTGACCACCGCCCTGTCCCCCGCCAGGAAAGCCCCCGGGGAACCCGCCAACAGGTCCGAGCCGGCGAACCTCGTCGTACTCCTTGCGCTTGACTTCGTCGCCCAACACGTCGTAGGCCGCGCTGACTTCCTTGAACCGCTCCTCGGCGGCATCGTCGCCCGGATGCGTGTCGGGATGACTCCCGCGCGCCAACTTGCGGTACGCCTTGGTGATGTCCTTCGGCGACGCGTCGTCGCTCACGCCGAGGATCTTGTAGTAGTCCTTCTCGTACCAATCACGTTGTGCCGCCATCGTCCATCACCTCCTTCGGTTGCTCGCGTCGTGTCGACGCTTCAGCCGCGCACCTTGACCATCGCCGGCCGCAGCACCTTGCCGTTCCACGTGTATCCGGACCTGAGCACTTCACTGACGATCGGTTCGCCCTCGCCGGGCTCGTGCAGCACGGCGTCGGCGAGGTGCGGGTCGAACGGTTGCTCGTGCAGGTTCATCGACTCGAGGCCCTGCTTCTTCAACTCGCTCAGCATCAGGTTGAACAGCGGCTCGATCTCGGCGGGGTGTTGCAGGAACGCGGCCTCGCAGGCATCGAGCACCGGCAGCAGCGCCTCCGCCAAACGACCGGTTGCCCGATCGATGTCGTCGGCCTTCTGCGTTGCGAGGCGCCGTCGGTAGTTCTCGAAGTCGGCGGCGATCCGCTGCGCCCGATCCATCCACTCGTCGCGATCCTTCGCGAGCAGTTCCAGTTCGGTGGCAGCAGGCTCAACGGGTTCGTCGATCGGGTCGTCGAGCGGAGCCTCGGTCGCATCGACCGGACGCCCCTCGGTCGGAGGGGCGTCGGTCTCACTCGATTCGGTGCCCGGACCCGCTGCCGACGAACTCGGCTGTGGGGTGGCATCACTCATTGCGCGGTGTCCTCTTCCACGATCTCGGCGTCGACGATGTCGTCATCGGAGCTCGTGCCGCCGCCGGTCTGACCGGAGGCAGACGTACCCGCGGCGTTCTCGTCGCGTGCTGCGGACTCGTACAGCTTCTGGCTGAACGCCTGGCTCGCGGCCATCAACTTCTCGTGTGCTGAGCGGATCGCGTCCATGTCGTTGCCGGCCAGTGCCGTCTTCAACTCCGCCAGCGGACCCTCGACGGCTGCCTTCTCCGACGCGTCGACCTTGTCGGCGTTGTCGCGCAGGACCTTCTCCATCTGGTACACGAGCGAGTCGGCGTTGTTGCGGATCTCCGCTTCCTCACGCCGCTTGCGGTCGTCCTCGGCGTGCGCCTCGGCGTCGCGGATCATCTGGTCGATGTCCTTCTTGTCCAGGGTCGATTGGCCAGTGATGGTCATCGACTGCTCCTTGCCGGTGGCCCGATCCTTCGCGCTGACGTGCACGATGCCGTTGGCGTCGATGTCGAACGTGACCTCGATCTGCGGGACGCCGCGTGGCGCGGGTGGCAGGTCGACGAGTTGGAACTTGCCGAGCGTCTTGTTGTACCCCGCCATCTCGCGCTCGCCCTGCAGCACGTGGATCTCCACGCTCGGCTGCATGTCGTCGGCGGTGGTGAAGACCTCCGTGCGCTTTGTCGGGATCGTGGTGTTCCGCTCGATGAGCTTGGTCATCACGCCACCCTTGGTTTCGATGCCGAGGCTGAGCGGTGTGACGTCGAGCAACAGCACGTCCTTGACGTCGCCACGCAGCACGCCGGCCTGCACCGCGGCGCCGACCGCGACGACCTCGTCGGGGTTGACGCTCTTGTTCGGCTCCTTGCCGGTGAGGCTGACGACGAGATCGACCACTGCGGGCATACGGGTCGAACCACCAACGAGGATCACGTGGTTGAGCTCGCCCTTGCTGATGCCGGCGTCCTTGAGCGCCTGTTCGAACGGGATGCGGCAACGCTCGATGAGATCGGCCGTCATGTCCTGGAACTTGGCTCGAGACAACGACTCGTCGAGGTGCAACGGACCCTCAGCAGTCGCCGTGATGAACGGCAGGTTGATCTGCGTCTGCTGCACTTGGCTGAGCTCGATCTTGGCCTTCTCGGCAGCTTCCTTCAGTCGCTGTCCGGCCATCCGGTCGGCCGAGAGGTCGACGCCGTGCGCCGACTTGAACTGCTGCACCAGCCAATCGATGATCCGCTGGTCCCAGTCGTCACCGCCGAGGTGCGTGTC
>DASWRR010000623.1:0-7762 GCA_036403055.1 Ilumatobacteraceae bacterium
CGTGCCGATGCCCATGGTGAACGCGGCGTCGCCGTGCCAGCCGTTGACGATGGCGCCGCAGTCGATGGACAGCACATCGCCGTCCTGCAACGGGCGCTCGTTCGGGATGCCGTGGACGACCTCGTCGTTGACCGACGCACAGATCACCGCGGGATAGCCGTGGTATCCGAGGAAGTTCGACGCTGCCTTCCTCGCCTTCAGCACATCGCGCGCCAGCCGGTCGAGCTCCCACGTCGTCACGCCGGGTCTCGCGGCATCGCGAATGACGTGATGCATCTCGGCAACCACGCGTCCGGCAGCGCGCATGTACGCGAGCTCTTCGACGCTGCGACGCGAAAGTCGGCGCATCAGACGACCCCAGTCAGCGAACCGCGTCGACAGCCGCGGCGAGCAAGCGGAACACTTGCTCGGGTGAGCCGACGCCGTCGATGACGGCGAGCCGGCCTTGGCTCTGGTAGTACTCGATCAACGGCGCGGTCTGCTGCTCGTACAGATCGAGGCGGTGCTCGATCGCCTCGGGCGTGTCGTCGTCGCGATGCATGACGTCGCCGCCGCAGACCTCGCAGATCCACGGCAGCTTCTCGACGCCGCCACTGGCGACGTAGTTGGTGCCGCAGTCACGGCACACTCGCCGAGCGCTCAATCGAGCGAGCACGAGCTCGCGTGGCACGTCCAGGTCGAGCACGAGATCGATCGGCTGCTCCGCCGTGATCCCGTCCAGCGCCTGGGCTTGCGCAACTGTCCGTGGGAAGCCGTCGAGGATGTACCCGCGACCTTTGGCGTCGTGATGGCTGAGCCGTTCGTTGACGATGCCGATCATGATGTCGTCGCCGACCAACCCACCGTCGTCCATCACCTTCTTGGCCATCCGACCGAGGTCGGTGCCTTCGCGAACGGCGGCTCGCAACATGTCGCCCGTCGAGATGTGCGGGACGACGAAGTGGCGCGACAAACGCACGCACTGTGTCCCTTTACCAGCACCTTGCCGGCCGAGCAGGATGAGCCGAGCGCCGGGGATCATGCCGCTGACGACCCGCCCTTCGACAGACGGGTCAGGGTCACTTCAGGAAGCCCTCGTAGTTGCGCAACATCAGTTGGCTGTCGATCTGGCGCATCAATTCGAGGGCAACGCCGACGGCGATCAACACCGTCGTGCCGGCGAACGGGAAGTTCTGCACGTCGAACAACCACAAGATGATGTACGGCGTGATCGCGATCACGGCGACGAAGAGCGCGCCCGGCAGCGTGATGCGATTGACGGCCTTCGAGAGGTACCGCTCGGTCTGCGGCCCCGGACGAACACCGGGGATGAAACCACCCTGGCGGCGGATCTGATCCGCCTGGCGAATCGGGTCGAACGCGATCGAGTTGTAGAAGTAGGCGAACGCGATGATCATCAACGAGAACAAGAAGATGTACACCAGGTTGCGGCTGTTGACGAGGTTCGCATCGACCCACTTCTGGATCGTCGCCCGCCAGCCGGTGCCGTTGCTACCACCCAAGAAGTTGGTGATGAGGACGGGCAGCAGCAGAACGGAGCTGGCGAAGATGATCGGCACGACGCCGCTCTGGTTGACCTTCAACGGGATGTAGGTGTTCTGCCCGCCGTACATCCGACGGCCGACCACGCGCTTGGCGAACTGGACGGGGATTCGTCGTTGGGCAAGTTCGACTCGCACGACGGCGACGACGATCAACAAGCTGACGACGACGAGCAACGCGAACGCGAACCACTTCTTCTCTTGCAGGATCGCGTAGTAGCCGAACGGAAGACGGCTGACGACGGACGCAAAGATCACCATGCTCATCCCGTTGCCGATGCCGCGCTGGCTGATGAGCTCGCCGATCCACATCAGCACCGCAGTACCGGCGACGAGCGACAGGATCACGAGATAGCCGCGTGGCCACATCCCGTCGGGCAGGAGCTTGACGTTCTTCGGTAACCGCTGGGCGGCGCCGAAGAAGGCGTTGCCATTGCCGTTGCCGAAGATGAACGTGAGTGCCGTTGCCTGCATCGTCGAGATGCCGATGGCGAGGTACCGCGTGTACTGGGTGATCTTGCGCTGCCCGACCGCGCCCTCTTGCTGCAACTTCTCGAGCTTGGGGATGACCACCCCGAGGACTTGCATGATGATGCTGGCGGTGATGTACGGCATGATCCCGAGCGCGAAGATCGAGAAGCTGCCGAACGCTCCGCCGGAGAACAGGTCGAGGAATCCGAGCGCGCCCTGCGACTCGACGCCCTTCTTGAACTGCTTGACCGCGTCGGGATCGATGCCCGGCACGCGGATGGCAACGCCCAGCCGATACAGGGCGATCATCACCATGACGAACAGGATCTTGTTCCGCAGATCGGTGACCTTGAAGACGTTCTTCAGGTTCGACAGCACAGCGACTCCCTTGTCGGCTCGGCGGTAGTGGTGTGAATCAGCGGTTGGTGAACTGGTTGCCCTTGACCGGCGGGCGACCCTGTTTGAAGGGCAGCGGCAACAGCGTGACGCTACCGCCTGCCGCCTTGATGGCAGCCTCAGCAGCCTTCGACACGCCGTGGGCCGTGACGTCGACTTTTGTGGTGATCTCGCCTCGGGCCAGGACCTTCACGAAGTCGCCCTTGCGGACCAAACCCTTCGCGACGAGGACGTCGGGGTCGACCGTCGATTCACCGCATTCGGCGAGCTGGTCGAGGTTGACCGGGCTGTACTCGACACGGAACGGGTTGTTGAAACCCTTCAACTTCGGGACGCGTTGCTTCAACGGCATCTGCCCGCCCTCGAAGCCGCGAGCGACCTTGCCGCGGCCACGCGACTGCTGTCCCTTGGTACCGGCGCCGGCGGTCTTGCCACCCTTGCCGCCGATGCCGCGCGCGACGCGCCGCTTGGCCTTGTTCGAGCCCGGTGATGGGGCCAGTTGGTCGACACGCATGTCAGTCCTCCGTGACGGTGATGAGGTGACCGACCCGGGCGATCATGCCGCGGATCTCCTTGCGGTCGGGCAGCGTGTTGGTGTCGCCGATCTTGCGCAGCCCGAGGGCGCGCATCGTGCCGCGGGTCTTCGGCTTGTTCGCGATCGTCGAGCGGATCTGCTTGATCGTGATCATCTTCTCGCCGGTTGTGTCGCTCTTGGTCTGCGGCATCAGTGTGAATCTCCTACTGCGATCTGCTTCTTGCGATCGTTGTATGCGTTGAGCATGCCCTTCGGCACGAAGTCTTCGGCAGCGAGGCCACGACGACGGGCGACTTCCTCGGGACGCTGCAGCGACTGCAACCCGTGGATCGTGGCCCGCGCGACGTTGATCGCGTTCGAGGATCCGAGCGACTTGCACAGCACATCGTGCACGCCGGCTTCTTCGAGGATGATGCGGGCAGCGCCACCGGCGATGACACCGGTACCGGCGGCTGCAGGCTTCATCATCACTCGACCGGCTCCGGTCACGCCGATCACGGGATGCGTGATCGTGCTGCCGGCCAACGGCACGTCGAACAGGTTCTTCTTGGCCTCTTCGGTGCCCTTTTGGATCGCCAGCGGCACCTCTTTGGCCTTGCCGTATCCGAGACCGACCCGGCCGTTGCCGTCACCGACCACCACGAGTGCGGTGAACGAGAAACGACGACCGCCCTTGACGACCTTGGCGACGCGGTTGATGTGGATGACGCGCGACTCGCGCAGTCCACCGGAATCAGCGGAGTGCGAGGACGGGTTGTTCGCGTAATTCGTTGGGCCGGCCATCAGAACTCCAAACCTGCTTCGCGTGCGGCAGCGGCGACCGCTGCGACACGGCCGTGATAGAGGAACCCACCACGGTCGAACACCACTTTGTCGACGCCGGCAGCCTTGGCTCGCTCGGCGAGCAACTGTCCGAGCCGAGTAGCGGCAGCAACGGTTGCGCCGCTTCCCTCGGACCGCAACGCAGCTTCGGCCGTCGAGGCGCTGGCCAGCGTGCGGCCGGCCTCGTCGTCGATCAGTTGCAGCGACAGGTGCTTGTTGGATCGAAACACGGCGAGGCGCGGACGGGCCGCTGTGCCGTGGATCTTCTTGCGGACCCGCCGGTGGCGGATCATCCGGCCTTGCCGGCGCTTCTCTGCTGTCTTGCTCATCGTGTGCTCACTTCTTACCGGTCTTGCCGGCCTTGCGGAGGACCTTCTCGCCGAGGTAGCGCACGCCCTTGCCCTTGTACGGCTCCGGCTTGCGGATCGAGCGGATGTTGGAGGCCACCTGTCCGACGACTTCTTTGTCGATGCCCCTGATGATCACCCGGGTCTGCACCGGCACTTCGAAGGTGATGCCCTCGGGTGCGTCGACGATCACCGGATGGCTGAAACCGAGAGCCATGCGCAGCTTGTTCGGTGCGACTGCCTCGGCGCGATAGCCGACGCCGATGATCTCGAGCTCCTTGCTGAAACCGTCGGTGACACCGACCACCATGTTGTTGACGAGCGTCCGTGTGAGGCCGTGCAGCGACCGGCTTTCGCGCAGGTCGTCGGGACGCTCCACGACGATCATCTCACTGTCGCGCCGCAGCGTGATGATGCCGGGCAGCGAACGGCTGAGGGTCCCTTTCGGGCCTTTCACCGTGATGGTGTTGTGCTCGCCGCCGTCGATCGTGACATCGACGCCGCCGGGAACAGCGATTGGGGATTTACCGATTCGTGACATGAGGTCTCCGATTCACCACACGTAGCAGAGGACTTCGCCGCCGACTTTGCGCTTACGCGCTTCGCGGTCGGTCATCAGCCCCTGGCTGGTGGACAGGACGGCCACACCGAGACCGCCGAGCACGCGCGGTACGGCGTCGCCCTTGCGGTAGACCCGAAGGCCCGGTGTGGAGATGCGGCGCAAGCCGGAGATCGTGCGGTGACGCTCCGCCGAGTACTTCATCGAGATCGTCAGCACGTCGCCAGGACCAGTGGTCGATGGCGCGGTGCTGAAACCGTGGATGTAGCCCTCTTTGTGGAGGATGGTCGCGAGTGCGATCTTCTGCTTCGACGATGGCATGCGAACTTCGTCGTGCATTGCCGTGTTGGCATTGCGGATGCGGGTCAGCATGTCGGCGATGGGGTCGGTCATCATGATGCGCTCCTCACCAGCTCGCCTTGGTCATGCCGGGGATCTCGCCGGCGTGGGCCATGCCGCGAAGGCACACACGGCACAACCCAAACTTGCGGTACACCGAACGGGCCCGGCCGCACTTGCGGCAGCGGTTGTAGCCACGCACCTTGTACTTCGGCTTGGCATTCGCTTTGTTGATCAATGACTTCTTTGCCACTTCGATGCCCTTCCGTTACTTCTTCTTCGCAGAGGACTTGCCTGCTGCGCCCTTGCCGCGGAACGCTGGTCCGCGGCGCTTGATCTTCTCTGGTGCCGACACATCGGCGTCCCGCTTGAACGGGAATCCGAAGGCGTCGAGCAATGCCTTGCCCTGATCGTTCGTCGCAGCGGTCGTGACGATGGTGATGTCCATCCCGCGCGGTGCGTCGATCTTGTCGTAGTCGATCTCGGGAAACACGACCTGCTCGGCAAGGCCGAAGGTGTAGTTGCCGCGGCCATCCCAGCTCGTCGCGGGAAGCCCGCGGAAGTCACGAATTCTCGGGATCGCCACGCTGACGAGACGATCGAAGAACTCCCACATGCGGTCGCCGCGCAACGTGACCTTGCAGCCGATCGACTGCCCTTCACGCAGCTTGAATCCGGCGATCGAATCGCGCGACTTGGTGACCACTGGCTTCTGCCCGCTGATCCGGGTGAGGTCCTTGACCGCGCCCTCGAGCAACGACGGCTGCTGCGTTGCCCGGCCGACACCCATGTTGATGACGATCTTCTCCATCTTGGGCACCTGCATGACGTTGGACAGACCGAGCTGATCCTTCAGCGCGCCCTTGACCTCGTCGTTGTACTTCTGCTTCAGGCGCGGCCCGGCAGTCGTCTGCGTCTCTGTTGCCGTGCTCATCCGATCACCTCACCGGTGCGCTTCGCGACGCGAACCTTGGTTCCGTCGGACTGGATCTTGTAACCGACACGCGTCGGCTTGCCCTTGTGCACCAACATCACGTTGCTCGCGTGCACCGGCATGTCGCGGTCGATGATGCCGCCCTGCTGGTTGCTCCTGCGGGCCTTCGAGTGCTTCTTCGCGGTGTTGATGCCGTTGACGAGCACCTTGTTGTCGGCCGGGAAGACGTGAACGATCTCGCCTTCTTGACCCTTGTCCTTGCCTGCGATCACCTTCACGGTGTCACCCTTTTTCAACTTCATGGTTACAGCACCTCCGGTGCCAGCGAAACGATGCGCATGAACTTCTTGTCGCGCAGCTCACGGCCGACGGGGCCGAAGATGCGCGTGCCGCGCGGCGTCAGATCGTCTTTGATGATCACTGCTGCGTTCTCGTCGAAGCGGATGTAGCTGCCGTCCGGACGGCGCTTCTCCTTCTTGGTGCGGACGACGACGCACTTGACGACATCACCCTTCTTCACACCCGCGCCGGGGATGGCGTCCTTGACGGTGGCGACGAAGATGTCGCCGATGGAGGCGTATCGACGGCGCGTGCCGCCGAGCACTTTGATGCACAGCACCTCTTTGGCGCCGCTGTTGTCCGCAACGCGGAGACGGGACTCTTGCTGAATCACTGTGCTGCCTCCCACTTCTCGCTTCGCTCGATCACTTCGCCCTCTCCAGCACTTCGACGATGCGCCAGCGCTTGTTCTTGCTGAGCGGTCGGGTCTCCATGACCCGAACCTTGTCGCCGGTGTGCGCGTCGTTGGCCTCGTCATGGGCATAGAGGCGCTTCGTGCGCATCATGAACTTGCCGTACTTGGCGTGACGGACTCGTTCGATGACCGCGACGACCGCGGTCTTGTCCATCTTGTCGGACACCACCAGACCCTCGCGGGTCTTGCGGTTCTTACGGGTCTCGACATCGGCGTCAGCGGTCGACACCTTGGCAGCGGGCGCAGTTGCGACTGCTGACGGTGCGGGTGCGGCAACTTCGGGGGCATCTTCTGCCGGTGCTTCGATGGCTGTTTCTTCTTGTGACATGACTATTTCCCAGCCTCGGCGAGAGCGATCTCGCGCTGACGGATGTACGTGTTGATGCGGGCGATCTGACGGCGAACCGTGCGAATCTCGGCGTTGTTGTCGAGTTGGCCCGTCGCGTTGCGGAAGCGCAGGTTCAGTGCTTCCTGCTTGGTCGCGCGGAGCTCGTCGACGAGTGCTCCGAGGTCGAGCTCTTTCAGTTCAGCAGTGGACTTGGCCATCAGTACACCTCGTCGCGAGTGATGATTCGAGCCTTGATCGGCAGCTTCTGGATCGCCTTCGAGAGCGCGGCCCTTGCGATCTCCTCGCTCGGGTACGAGAGTTCGAAGAGCACACGGCCTGGACGAACGACTGCCACCCAGAACTCCGGGTTGCCCTTGCCGGAACCCATGCGGGTCTCGGCCGGCTTCTTCGTCACGGGCTTGTCCGGGAAGATGTTGATCCACACCTTGCCGCCGCGCTTGATGGCGCGGGTCATGGCGATACGGGCGGCCTCGATCTGGCGGGCACTGAGCCAACCGGGCTCGAGCGCCTGGATGCCGAGCTCGCCGAAAGACAGCTCGGTGCTCCCCTTGGCGTTGCCGTTCAAGCGGCCGCGGTGCTGCTTGCGGTGCTTGACCTTGCGTGGCATCAACATGACGCGACGTCCTTCATGTGGGAGCTGCCACCGACGGGCGCTCCCAGAGCTGTCGACCGGGGTGCCATCAGTCGCCGTCCCCGGGGCGGAAGTGCGGAGTCT
>DASWRR010000624.1:0-4488 GCA_036403055.1 Ilumatobacteraceae bacterium
CGCGAGCTTTCTCGGTCCGCCGCCGAGTCGGGCGCTCAGTAGACCGGTCGCAACCAAGGCGAGCAGAACGGCAACGAAGGCCACTGCGATCCTGGCGGAGGCCGGCGGAATCAAGATTGCCAAAAGTGGTAGCAGTGCGCCGATGGCGAATGAGACCGCGGAAGCGAGCGCAGCGGCCCACGGGTTCGCCAGATCCTGCTCGTCGATGCCGAGCTCGATTTGGAGATGGGCGCGCAGCGCGTTGCGTTCCGAGAGCTCCTCGGCGACCGCGCTCGCCGTCGCGTCCGTCAGCCCACGCTCGCGGAGCAATCCGACGAGTTCGAGTTGTTCGGACACTGGGTCGTTGTCGAGTTCGGATCGTTCCCTGGCGATCAGCGCTCGCTCTGTATCTCGCTGCGTGCTCACGGAGACGTACTCGCCGAGCGCCATGGAGACGGCCCCGGCCACGAGCCCTGCCACGCCGGCGGTTGCGATTGCCGATCTACTCGTCGTTGCCGCCGCGACTCCGATCACAAGGCCTGCCGTGGAGATGATGCCGTCGTTCGCGCCGAGGACTCCGGCACGTAGCCAGTTCAGACGCGCCGACAACGACCCGCGCGACTGTGGGTCTCTACTCGATCCGGCGGGCGCGGCACCCTCGCCGTTGAGGTCGGTCACGGCCAGATGTTAATGGTGTCACCGCGGACCGGCGCTCACGTGGCGCGTGTGACCCTGCTGCGCTGGATCCCGAGCTTGTCGGCGAGATACGGGCTCGTGCGGCTGCCGCGAGCTCGGGCTACGGCGTCGGGCGTACCAACGGCGACCACCCGTCCGCCATCATCTCCGCCGCCTGGGCCGAGGTCGATGATCCAATCGGCGTTCGCGATGATGTCCATGTCGTGCTCGACGACCACCACGGTGTTGCCGGCATCGACCAGCCGGTGCAGTTGCTCTGCCAGCAGCGCGACGTCGGCAGGGTGCAGCCCGGTGGTCGGTTCGTCGAGCACGTACAACGTGTGGCCGCGCTGCGCTCGCTGCAGTTCTGACGCGAGCTTCACTCGTTGAGCCTCGCCGCCGGAGAGCTCGGTGGCGGGCTGGCCGATCCTCAGATACCCGAGCCCCACCTCGCGCAGGGTCTGCAGGCTCCGGCCGACGTTGGCCATTGGAAGCAGGAACTTCCGAGCCTGGTCGACGGTCAGATCCAACACTTCGGCGATGTTCTTGCCGTTCCAGGTGATCTCGAGGGTCTCGGGGTTGTAGCGCGAGCCGCCGCACGTCGGGCACGGCGAGTAGGTGCTCGGCAGGAACATGAGCTCGACGCACACGAACCCCTCGCCTTGGCAGGTGGCGCACCGTCCGACGGCCACGTTGAAGGAGAAGCGGCCCGCGGTGTAGCCGCGGCGAATCGCCTCGTCGGTCGCCGCGAACTGCTTGCGCACCGTGTCGAACAGGCCGGTGTACGTCGCGAGGTTCGAGCGCGGCGTGCGACCGATCGGACGTTGATCGACGCGAACCAACCTCGAGATCGCGTCCAACCCGATCGACGGTACGACGGCGTCGCCGGCAGACGCGGGGCGGGTGTCGACGTCGTCGTCGCCCCCTTCGTCGTCGACTCCTAGGTGTCGAGCGACCGTCCCCGCGAGCAGCTGGGTCACCAACGTCGACTTCCCCGATCCGGAGACGCCGGTCACCGCGGTGAACAGCCCCAACGGAAGATCCACGGATAGGTCGTGCAGGTTGTGGCGATCGATCGGACCGAGGCGCAGCCATTGCTCCGGCGGGCGCGGTGTGGCATGGAAGCGATGCGGAGGCGAGAACAGATAGCGGCTGCTCACCGAGCGACTCACCCCGGCCAGTCCGGCGACGGGCCCGCTGTAGAGCACCCGGCCGCCGTGATCGCCCGCACCGGGACCGATGTCCACGACCCAGTCTGCGTTGCGCACGATGTCCATGTCGTGTTCGACCACGAACAATGAGTTGCCTGCGACCTTCAACTGTTCGAGTACCTCGAGCAACGGTTCCGCATCCGCAGGATGCAGTCCGGCTGACGGCTCGTCGAGGACGTACACCACACCGAACAAGCCCGAACGCAACTGCGTCGCGAGCCGCAACCGCTGCATCTCGCCCGGTGACAAGGTGGGTGTGGTGCGGCTGAGACTCAAGTAGCCGAGGCCCAGATCGATGAGCACCTGCACCCGTGACGAGACGTCGGCAGCGATCGTGACGGCCACCTCGGTCGCCTCGCCGGATGCTGCTGTCGGCGATGCTGCGCTCGTGTGCTCGAGCGTGGCGCACGGCTCGAGAACGTCGACGAGATCGGTGAGCGACAGGTGGTTCAGCTCGTTGATGTTCAGCCCCGCGAACGTGACGGCCAGAGCCTCGGGTTTCAAACCGCTGCCGGCACAGACCGGGCAGGGGATCCGTTCGACGAATCGCATGGTGCGGTCGCGCATGGCATCGCTGGTCGTGTTCGCCAACGTGTGCATCACGTGGCTCTTGGCGCTCCAGAAGCGTCCGTAGTACTCACCCTCGTTGCGGTCGGCAGACGGATGCACCAAGACCACCGGCTGTTCGTCAGTGAACAAGATCCAGTTCCGCTGCTTTCGTGACAGCTTCGACCATGGTCTGTCGACGTCGTAGCCGAGCTCGGTCAGGATGTCGCGCAGGTTGACCCCCTGCCACGCCTTCGGCCACGCGGCGACGGCTCCCTCGCGGATCGTCAAGGTCGGATCGGGGACCATCAGCTCTTCGGTGACTGTCAGAATCGTGCCGAGCCCATGGCACTCGTCGCAGGCACCGGCGGCGGTGTTCGGCGAGAACGCCTCCGCGTCCAGGCGAGGTGCGCCGGGTGGGTACGTGCCCGCACGCGAGTACAACATCCTCACCAGGTTCGACAGCGTCGTCAACGTGCCGACCGTCGAGCGCGATGTCGGCGAACCGCGACGCTGCTGCAGCGCGACCGCAGGCGGCAGACCGGTGATCTCATCGACCTTCGGCACTCCCATCTGGTGGATGAGGCGACGGGCGTACGGCGCGACCGACTCGAAGTAGCGGCGTTGCGCATCGGCATAGATGGTTCCGAACGCGAGGGACGACTTGCCGGAGCCCGAGACACCCGTGAACGCCACCAGCGCGTTGCGCGGCACATCGACATCAAGGTTGCGGAGGTTGTTCTGCCGCGCACCTCGGACGTGCACGAAGCCGTCATCGGGCCGAGATGTGGCCCTCTTCCTTGTCGGCATCAGCACACGCATACCCAGCAAGCGGACCATGACAAACGACTCGTCACGAAACGACTTGGTCTGTCGCTGACCCGTACCATCGGCGCCATGAGAGTCTTCTTCACCGGTGGCAGCGGAAAGGCCGGTCGCCACGCGATCCGGCACCTCGTCGAACAGGGCCACAAGGTCGTCAACGCCGACATGGTCCCGCTCGGAGACCCGGCCGTCGCCGACTTGCGCATCGATCTGACCGATGCCGGACAAGTGTTCAACGCCCTGTCGGCCTACGCCGGATTCGACGAACTCGAGGCCGGCACCGGCGTCCCCACATACGACGCCGTCGTCCACTTCGCCGCAATTCCGGCGATCCTGATCCGACCCGACAACGAGACGTTTCGCATCAACGTCCTCAGCACCTACAACGTCATCGACGCCGCCGTGACGCTTGGGATCCGCAAGGTGATCTTCGCGAGCTCGGAGACCACATACGGAATCTGCTTCGCCGCCGGTGAAGTCAAACCCGACTACGTGCCCGTCGACGAGGACCACCGAACCGTTCCCCACGACAGCTACGCGATGTCGAAGGTCGTCAACGAGGCGACCGCGCGATCCTTCCAAGCGCGCAGCGGAATCGACATCTACGGACTGAGGATCAACAACGTCATCGAACCGCACGAGTACGAAACCAAGTTCCCAGCGTTCGTCGCCGAGCCGGCACTCCGCCGCAGAAACATCTTCGCCTACATCGATGCCCGCGACCTCGGCCACATGGTCGAGCGCTGCCTGCAGACGCACGGCCTCGGCTACGAGATCTTCAATGTGTCGAACGATGACACGTCGGTCGGCATCACCAGCGACGAGGTGTACGAGCGGTTCTACGACGGCGTGCCTCGCCGCGGTGACATGGGCCGCTTCGAGACGTTCTACGCCAACGACAAAGCGAAACGGCTGTTGGGATTCGCTCCACGCGATCGCTGGCGCGACGAGTTCGGCTGAGCGAGGGCGGTGCTCCGTCCGTCCGTCGGTCGAGCGCTACTTCGCGCTCACCTTCTGGGCGAGCACGTCCGCGTAGGACATGTGGGGAAGACCGTCGAGCCAGGGAAGCCCGTGCAGAGCCAACTGCTGAGGGATCTTCCCTGTGAGGTGCGCGCGCCGTCCCTTCGGGTCGGGAAACACGTCGAAGACGCCGTGATCGCCGTTCTCGAAGCGGATGGCGAACCAGTCGGTCGTAGCGGGCTCCTGCTCCACGATGCTCCTGCCCTCACGCAGGAACTCCGCTGCATCGTCG
>DASWRR010000625.1:0-7553 GCA_036403055.1 Ilumatobacteraceae bacterium
CCGTTCCGGGCGATGCGATTCGTCGGCGGCGCGGCAGTCTCTGATGTGTGGGCGACGATCATGGCCGACGTCGTGGGCAGGCCCATCGAACAACTCGAGAACTCGCGACACGCCAACGCCCGAGGCGCCGCGCTGATGGCCTTCGTCTCGACCGGTGAGCTCGCGATCAATGACCTCGGCGCACTCGTTCCGGTCCGCGCCTGTTATGAACCGAACCCGTCGAACCGCTCCTTGTGGGACGATCGACTGCACGTCGTTCGAGACCTGCACGCCGCGCTCGCCGAACCCGTATCCCGCCTTCATCGATGATCGACAACAGAGGAACCCAATGACCTTCTATCCATACGCCGACCGTTATCCCGTACTGCGCGGGCTGCCCTCCGAGGGGCGCGACCGCGCCGCGATCCTCCACGAGCTGAAGGAGATGTCGCAGCTCGAGGACGCCAAGTGGGAATCGGGCAAGGCATCCGGCTCGTTCTATTGCGGCGACCACGATCACTACGAGTTCATGGGCGAGGCGTACTCGATGTACAGCCACATGAACGCGATGCAGCGCGACGTGTGCCCGAGCGCGACACGGTTCGAGGGCGAGATCATCGCGATGGGTCTCGACTTGATGCACGCGTCCGCGGCAACCGACGCCGACCCGTGCGGGATGCTGACCAGCGGCGGCAGCGGCAGCATCCTCCACGCGATGCTCGCGTACCGCGAGCAGGCGACGAAGAACGGGATCGACCGGCCGAACGTTGTGAAGCCGGAAACAGCTCACCCTGCGTTCGACAAGGCCTGCCACCTGCTCGGCATCGAGATGCGCCATGTGGCCATCGATCCTGCAACCGCCCAAGTCGACCTCGATGCGATGGCGGCGGCGATCGATCACAGCACGGCAGCGATCATCGGGTCGGCGTGTAACTACGGATACGGAACGATCGATCCGATCGCGCAGCTGTCGAGCCTCGCGCTCGAGCGCGGCGTCGGGCTGCACGTCGACGGATGCCTCGGCGGCTTCCTGCTGCCGTTCGGAGAGATGCTCGGTTTCGACATCCCTGTGTTCGACTTCCGACTCCCGGGCGTGACGACGATCTCCGCCGACACCCACAAGTACGGATACAGCGTGAAGGGCACGTCGATCCTGATGTTCCGCAACAAGGAGCTGCGCAACGGCCAGTACTTCTTCATGACCGATTGGTCAGGTGGCAAGTATGCATCGCCTGGAATCGAAGGGTCCCGGTCGAGCGGCTTGCTCGCGGCCACATGGGCTTCGCTCGTCTCGCTCGGGCGTGAGGGTTACCTGAACTACGCCAAGAAGATCTTCGACACGGCATACGCGATGCAGGACGTCGTGCGAGCGCAGCCAGAGCTACGCGTCATCGGCACGCCGTCGTTCTGCTTCTCGTTCACATCGGACGAGTTCGACATCTACCACCTCAACGATGCGATGCGTCAGCGTGGATGGCGCTTGAACGGACAGCAGTACCCGAACGCGGTCCACATGGCGGTCACACGGCCGCAGACGCAGCCGGGCGTGCTCGAAGCGTGGACCGACGACATTCCCGCTGCGGTCGCCTACGCGAACGAACGTCGGGGTGAACCGGCGCAGAGCTCGTCGGTGTACGGAGGCGCGTTGGCGCCGACACCGGAGATCACCGCCAAGATCAACACTGCCGTGACGGGAATGCTCGACGCGTACCAGTCACTGCCGCCGCAGGCCTGACCGATCGCGAGTCACCACCGCTCCATGTACGCAACGATTCGATTGGTGATCGCGGTCGCCACACGGATCGTGTCGTAGGTCGCCTTCACCGGCTGTTGCAACCGCGAGCCGATGGCATCGGCGACCGCCGCGTCGCCATCGACGGCGAGCGCGAATCCAGTCCTCGCCGCCTCGCGCACCGCGAGTGGTTCGACTGTCCACAACGCCTCGAATCGGCGCGCCAAGTCGTTGGCCGGACGAGCGCCGAGTTGCTCGACTCCCACAAGACATGCCGAGAACGTCGGCGACTCGCAAACAACCGCCCATTCACGCGACACCGGCACGCCAGGTGGCACGGCGATCTCGAAGAAACCGTCGCGCTTGCGCGACTGCCGGAATGCGGCAAGCACGGCAGCTGCCTCGGACGCGCCGACCAAGTCGCCCCATCGGCTCGCCGACGCGCGCCAGAACCTGGGTTCCTGGAAGGCGCCGACGAACAGCGGGTGCCGGGCGCGGGTCGCGGCCTCGTCCTCGATCGCCCGGCTGATCGCGACCATCGTGCGCTTCGAGAGCACCGCCGGTGAAACATGCGGCAGTGCGCTGCTGATGGTTGCGAAGATCGACGATCGCTCGACGCCGATTCGGTTGCGCGCCCTGGCGAGCGCCGCTTCGAGGGTCGAACCGGACCGACGCTCGCGTTCGAGTTCTACGATCGCCTCGACGTCCTTCTCCGAGTAGCGCCGATGACCGCTCGGCAACCGCTGAGCGATCGGGAAGCCGTGGCGCCGCTCCCACGCCCGCAGCGTCGAGATGCCGATCCCCGTCCGCCGAGCGAACTCGCCGATGCTGAGGCCATCGCTGTACAGGTCCACAGAAATAACTGTACATGACGTTTAGCTGTCGGGCGGGTCGGAAAACCTCGAGTCACATCTCAACAAGGAGCACCGAATGAGCACCATCGAAGAATCGATCGACATCGCCGTCCCGGTCCGGACGGCATACAACCAGTGGACGCAGTTCGAGGAGTTCCCCTCCTTCATGGAGGGCGTCGAACGAGTCACCCAGCAAGACGACACCCGGCTTCACTGGGTTGCCGACATCGCCGGCGTGCAGCGCGAGTGGGACGCCGAGATCACCGAGCAGCAACCGGACGAGCGGGTCGCGTGGACGTCGACGACGGGCACCAAGAATGCAGGAGTCGTGACGTTTCACCGCCTCGACGAGGACCGCACCCGCGTCATGTTGCAACTCGACGTCGAGCCGGACGACCTGGTCGAGAAGGTCGGCGACGCGCTCGGCTTCGTCCGCCGGCGCGCAACCGGCGACTTGAAGCGGTTCAAGGAGATGATCGAGAGCCGCGGCTCGGAGTCCGGCGAATGGCGCGGGGAAGTGCCGCGCAGCAATCCGTGAGCACGCTCTCGCCCCACCACGTTCAAACCGACTCACACCACTGACAGGAGACACGACATGACTTCCACCGTTCGCCGAATTGCCGGCGCCCTCGCCGTGATCGGCGCACTCAACTGGGGCCTCGTCGCGCTGGCCCGCTTCGACCTCGTCGCCGAGATCTTCGGCATGAAGTTCGGCGAGACCAACGCAGCGACGCGGATCATCTACGGACTTGTCGGCATCGCCGGCGTGGTCCTCGCGGCGACACTGCTCGTCCGCGATCATGACCGCAACGACGCCGACACCGTGCAGCCGAACCGGGCCAAGTCCTACTCCGGCTGACCCCCTCTCCCCTCCCCCCAAGGTTGGCGTTTGACGCCTGCGGACCCGCACAGGGCCTTCGGCGTCAGACGCCGACTTGGCGCGAGTCACGCCGGTCATCGGCGAGGGTCGCAACTTCATAAGATCCAGCGCGTGGGAACGGCGACACGCGCACTCGCACGGCGCGGGGCCGCCGTGGTTGACGTGATGAGATCGCGCGACCTCCGCCGTCTGCAGTTCGGCTGGGCGTCGTACTTCCTCGTCGACGCGATCTCGATGGTCGGACTATCGGTCTGGGCATACCGCGACGGAGGAACCGCAGCGGTCGGCGCAATCGGAGTGGCGCGGCTGCTGCCCGGCGCGATCGCGTTGCCGTTCGGCGCATGGGCCGCTGACCGCTTCTCGCGGCAACGGGTCGTCACCGTCGTGTTCCTCGCTGTCGGGTGCGCGCAGGCGGCCACCGCACTGGCACTCGCGACGGACGCGCCGGCCGCGATCGTGTTCGTCCTCGTCGCCGTCAACAGCGTCGCAGGCACGCCGTACCGACCGGCCCATCTCGCGCTCGCCCCGCTCGTGGCGCGCTCGCCGACCGAACTCGTTGCGATGAACGTGACCGCAGGGACGTTGGAAGGAGTGGTCACCTTCGTCGGGCCCGCGCTCGCCGCGCTCCTGCTGCTCGGCGGCGATCCGTGGACCGTGCTCGCAGTGTCGGCGGTCGCTGCGATCGGAGGGTTCGTCGCGGTCACCGGAATCAGCGTCGGGATCGATCCGTCGAAGGCCGTGCGACGGTCACGCGATCGGCCGAGTGAAGCGTTGATGGGCGGATTGGCGGAGCTCCGTCACAACGTCGACATGGCGATTCTCGTCGGGTGCTTCGTCGCCCAACTGTTCGTGCGCGGCATGCTCGGCGTGCTACTGGTGTCCGTCTCGTTCAACCTCATCGGTCTCGGCAGCAGCGGCGTCGGGTGGCTGGCTGCAGCAATCGGTGTCGGCGGCATCGTCGGTGCGATCTACGCCATGACGTTGACGGCGCGACGACGCCTCGGCAAACCGTTCGCTCTCGCACTGGTCCTTTGGGGCCTGCCGATCGCGGTCATCGGCGTCCTTCCGCACACGGTTGTGACGGTCATTGCAATGCTGGTGATCGGCATCGGGAACGCAATGCTCGACGTCGCCGGCTTCACATTGATCCAGCGCCTCGGCCTCGACCGGACGCTCGGGCGTGTCTTCGGCGTGCTCTACACCTTCGGCATCGCGATGGGCGGCGTCGGAGCACTCGCGGCGCCGGCGCTGATCTCGTGGCTCGGATTGCGCACGGTCCTGATCGTCGTCGGCCTGGTGCTGCCGGCACTCGCCCTCGCACTCCTGCCGAGGTTCCTCTCGATCGACCAGCGATCCGAGCCGGTTCCCGAACTGCTGTCCCTGCTGGCGAGCATCCCAGTGCTCTCGCCGCTGCCACCGATCACGCTCGAGAAGCTCGCCGCCCGCTCGTCCGTTGTGGAGAAGTGCGCCGGCGACGTCGTGATCGCCGAGGGTGATCCCGGCGACTTCTACTACGTCATCGCCGCCGGCGAGGTCGACGTCTCGCACGCCGGGGCAAGTCGCTGCAAGCTCGGACAAGGCGAGCAGTTCGGCGAGATCGCACTGTTGCGCGATTCGGCGAGGACGGCGACGGTCGTCGCGACGTGCCCGACCAACTTGATCGCGATCAGCGGACGGGACTTCGTCGACGCGGTCTCCAGCTCCGAAACAGCGTTCTCGATCGGACAGCGAGTGAGCGATGAACGACTCAGCAACACCGAACCGGACAGCTCCAAGGCCTGAATGCGGCGCCGTTACGACGATGTCATCAAGCGGTCGGCCAACGCTCCGATGAGCGACGTCAGCGCCTCCTCGAACGCGAGCGTCCCGTCGGTCTCGCCGGATCGCGCGTGCGTCAGCTCGTGCAACAACGTGCCGAAGTAGGTGCGCGGGCTGGCGAGCTGATCGCGCCGGATCACGATTCGCTGGTGCTGCGGTTCCCAGACGCCGACCACGCTGAAGCCTCCTGAGTCGAGGCGCATGGTCTCCGAGACCAGGATCTCGGCGACGGCTGCAGGTGCGCCGCCGGCAAGCTCGATCGCCGTCGGCGTGAGGTCGTACCACTGCCGCTCCGCCTCGGTGAGGTCGTCGCGCGAGACGAACGAGAACTCGAAGCTGTCGTTCCATCGCTTGCGGTAGGCGCCGAGATCGACGAGTGGTTCGCCGTTCAAGTTCGTGAGTGATGCAAGCCGACGGGCGATGTCGTCCGGGACGACGACGAGGCGGTACCCCTCCGCCTTGGCGTACTCGATCTGCGGGGTGCCGTGCTCGAGCTGCTTCGCGGTGATGAACAGAACGTCCTCGTGCGTCGCGAGCACACGACAGGCGTGCAGCGCGACGTCGCGCCACGCCAGTTCGTCGTGCTGCTTGCCGGAGCTGAACGCGGTGAGGTCCTTGGTCAGCGTGGTCGCAACGGTCGAGCTCTCGCACGCGGTGAGGATCGCCTTCACTCGATCCGTGTATGCGCCGCGCCCGACGTTGGTCCGCTCGCGGTTCAATGCGCGACGCAAGGGAGCCGTGAGGTTCGTGATGTTGTACGAGAAGAGGAAGTTCGGTTCCTCGGCGACGAGGAGCCCTTTCACGTAGACGCGCGCCGAGGCGCTAGCAGCGGGCGACGCCAGCACGTCGCCCGACGGCGTCGTCTCCAAGATCTCGTCGTTGCTGTAGCGCAAGAAGTACGACTTGGCCGTGTCGATGTCGTCGTCGCTCACGCCATCGAGGATGACCTCGGTGCCGACGAATGTCGGGTCGCTCGATGGTCCGACGAGCGCGTGCAGCGTGACGACGTCGTCGAACTGGTCCTTGCTGCGCCGGTGGGTCGTGATGTCGCCGTGCGGTGATCGGATCTCCACGCGGACGTGACGTCGATCGAACACGCCGAGCGCATCTTTCAGACCCATGCCGAACTGGCCGATGACGCCGGGGTGTCGACGCTTCTCGGGACTCTCGTTCTGCGTCAGGTGGTGATATTCGATGCCTCGCCCGAAGTCTCGTATCCGCCAGCGACCATCCGGGTCCTTGGTGATCGTCGGATCAGCGGTACCGGTGATCAGCGATTCGTCGAGCGCATTGGCGATCAGCTCACGGATCGCGAACGCGACGGTCCAGTGCTCGAGGACCTCCCCGACGTTCAAGTCGAACGGAAGCTCGGTCTCGATGGACGTGCGACTTGCTGCCACCAGGTGCCTTCCTCGCGATCTCACGGCTCGGCATTGGACGCTAGCGGCAGTCAGAAACGGTCTGATTAGATGGCGCGATGAGCTCTGACACAACCCAACTGACCCCGGCTGAAGATTTCGCCGCCACCAACACGACCCGTCATCCCAACGAATCCGAGGAGTACCGCCGCGCCCGACAAGCGCTTCTCGTCGAGGAGATCGGACTGCGCCGCGAGATGGAGCGAGTGGCATCGCTGCGCCGCAACCTGCCACTCGGCGGAGAGGTGCCTCGTGAATACCACTTCGTCGCGGAGGACGGCTCGGACGTGACGATGGCCGACCTGTTCGGCGGCCACGACACCCTCGTCGTGTACAGCTACATGTTCGGACCGCAGCGCGAGGCGCCGTGCCCGATGTGCACCTCGATGATGGGCGGCATGGCGCACAAGATCGCCGACATCCGCCAGCGTGTTGGGATCGCGTTCACGGCGCGGTCACCGATCGATCGCCTGATCGATGCGAAGAAGGCGCGTGGCTGGACCGACATGCCGGTGTTCAGCGACGAGAGCGGCGATTACACCAAGGACTACGTCTCGGCCGACGATGCCGACATGCCGGCGTACAACGTGTTCGTGCGAAGGGACGGCAAGATCCACCACTTCTGGAGCGAGGAGATCGGTGGCGACATGGCCGACCCGGAGCAAGACCCGCGCGGCGCTGTCGAGATGGATCCCCTGTGGCTGGTGCTCGACACGACACCCGAGGGCCGCGGCACGGATTGGCGACCGAAGCTGAAGTACTAGGCGCGTTCGCCGACGATCGAGAACACCGCGACCGGGCGAAGCTTGCCCTTGAGGAGCGCCTCGCCGTGCGCGCGGACCTCGAAGCGATCCTCGAGCCGGGCAAGGGTG
>DASWRR010000626.1:0-2561 GCA_036403055.1 Ilumatobacteraceae bacterium
GAGTCGACGCAGTGGCCCGTATCACAACACTCGAGGTCATCGACGTCCGGTTCCCGACCTCTCGAGGCTTGGATGGATCGGACGCGATGAACCCGGAACCCGATTACTCCGCGGCCTACATCGTGTTGCGCACGAACGACCCCGACATCGTCGGCTACTCGTTGCTCTTCACGACGGGCCGGGGCAACGATGTTGCCTGCGCAGCAGTCCGGGCACTCGCGCCCTACATCGTCGGCCGGGACGTCCACGTCCTGGCCGCCGATGTCGGCGTGCTCGCTCGCGACCTGACATGGGATGGTCAGTTGAGGTGGTTGGGCCCTGAGAAAGGTGTCATGCACATGGCCATCGGGGCGGTGGTCAACGCGGCGTGGGATCTGCGCTGTCGCCTCGATGGTCTCCCGCTGTGGCGCGTGCTGTCGTCGCTGACACCCGACGAGATCGTCCGGCAGATCGACTTCACCTACATCGACGATGCGATCACGCCGGCGGAGGCGTGCAAGATCCTCGAGGCGGCCGCGTCGACTCGCGACGCGCGAGTTGCGTCGTTGGAAGCCGACGGCCTGCCGGCATACACGACGTCGGCGGGCTGGATCGGATACGACGACGACAAGGTCGACCGCCTTGTTCGCGAATCCGTCGCTGACGGATTCACGATGCTGAAGTTGAAGGTCGGCGCCGACGTCGAGTCCGACGTCCGCCGAATGCGCGTCGCCCGTCGTGCGGCGGGCCGAGACGTCAACATCGCCGTCGATGCGAACCAACGGTGGGGCGTTGCGCAAGCGATCGAGTGGATGCGCGAGCTCGCACAGTTCGATCCGTACTGGATCGAGGAACCGACCTCGCCCGACGATGTGCTCGGTCATCGCACGATCCGCACGGCGTTGCAGCCGATCCGCATCGCGACGGGAGAGCACGTACAGAACCGGGTGATCTTCAAGCAGTTGTTGCAAGCGGAAGCAATCGATGTCGTGCAGATCGACGCGTGTCGGGTCGGCGGCGTCAACGAGAACCTGGCGATCATCCTGCTCGCCGCGAAGTTCGGGATTCCGGTGTGCCCGCACGCCGGCGGTGTCGGGTTGTGCGAGATGGTTCAGCATCTGGCGATGTTCGACTTCATCGCCGTCAGCGCAACATCGCAAGATCGCTGGATCGAGTACGTCGATCACCTTCACGAGCACTTCACCGAACCGGTCGTCGTCGAGGGGGCCCGCTATCGAGCGCCGATGGGACCTGGGATCGGGGCACGCATGCACGACGCATCGGTCGCAGAGTTCCGATTCCCCGACGGTCCGGCGTGGTCGCAACGGGCACCGTGACCGACACGATCGACGCCCACCATCACGTGTGGGACCTCGCTGTTCGCGACCAGCCGTGGATGACCGGGAAGGCGATGGCGCCGATCGCCCGGTCGTTCTCGGTCCACGAGTTCGCCGTGGAGGCGGCGAGGCACGGGGTCACCAGCAGTGTGGTGGTCCAGACGGTCACCGATGCGCGTGAGACAGAGGAGTTGCTCGACCTCGCCGCCGTGACGCCGATCCTCGCGGGTGTCGTCGGATGGGTCGATGTTGGCGCACCGGACGTCGGTGAGCAACTCGACCGGCTGACGGCCCGACCGGGTCAAGGCCGGTTGGTCGGGATTCGCAGCATGATCCAATACGACCCGGACCCGCTGTGGCTCGAACGCCCGTCAGTGCGCGCCGGCATGGGCGAAGTTGCCAGCCGCGGTCTGGTCAACGAACTGCTGATCGTTCCGAGTCAGCTGCGCGCGACTGCCGCTGCGGTCGCCGCGGTCGACGATGGACGGTTCGTCCTCGACCATCTCGGCAAGCCGCCGATCTCGTCTGCCGAGTGGAAACCGTGGGCCGACGACATCGTGTCGCTCGCGTCGAACGAGCGCGTGTCGGTCAAGATCTCGGGTCTCGTCACCGAGGCCGACTGGTCGTCGTGGACTGCCGAGGACGTGCGGCCGTACATGGATCACGCGCTGGCGACGTTCGGTGCCGGCCGTGTGATCTTCGGTTCCGACTGGCCGGTGTGCACGCTCGCCGCGTCGTACGGCGACATCGTCGCGCTGGCCGCAGAGTTCGTGGCCGGACTGACGACGACAGAGCAAGCTGCCATCCTCCGCGGCAACGCTGCCGACGTCTACTCACTCGATCTCTCGAAACGAAAGGCATCATGAACCGCGATTACGAAGGACTGCGAGTGCTCGTCACCGGCGGCGCGTCGGGCATCGGTCGAGCGGTCGCGATGGCCGCGCTCGAGCGCGGCGCGGCTGTCACGGTCGTCGATCTCGATCCGGCGAACTCTCCGACCGGAGCGTTCGCCCACCGTGCCGACGTCGCGGACGACGCTTCGGTCGCCGACGCCGTCGCGTTCGCTGCCGAGGCAATGGGCGGCATCGACATCGTCATCAACAACGCGGGGATCGGCGCGCAAGGAACCGTCGAGGCGAACTCTCTCGACGAGTGGCGGCGGGTGTTCGAGGTGAACGTGTTCGGCATGGTGCGGGTCATGCGATCCGCACTTCCGCATCTCCGCCGTTCGAGCCACGCCGCGGT
>DASWRR010000627.1:0-4534 GCA_036403055.1 Ilumatobacteraceae bacterium
CCGGGAAGATCCGAACGTCGGCAAGATCGTCGGTGCTGCGTTGGTCGTTGACGGTGAACTCGGTAAGACGGTCGACCTCGTCTCCCCAGAGATCGATGCGGATCGGCGAATCCGCCGTCGACGGGAACACGTCGATGATCGCGCCGCGGCGTGCGACTTCGCCTCGATGCTCGACGAGGTCCTCCCGGCGATATCCGAACGCGATCAGGGTGTCGAGGAGCGCGTCGGGGTCGATGACATCGTTCGGCCGGATGCAAACCGGCTCGACCTCGATCGCCTCGGGACTGAGTCGTTGAAGCAACGCTCGTACGCCGGCGACGATGATGTGCGGGCGATCGTCCGCGTTGCGCAGTCGCCAGAGCACCTCCATCCGCCGTCCCATCGTCTCGACGCTGGGGCTGATCCGCTCGAACGGCAGCGTCTCCCACGCGGGGAACAGCACGACGGAATCGGGCGGCATCAACTGGCAGAGATCGTCGTACAACTGTCCGGCATCGGTCCCTGTCGGCGTCGCGACGAGCAGCGGACGGCGATCGCCCAACTGTGCCAGCGCAGCGATCGCGACGGCGCGGCCCGCCTCCGGCACGGCGACGAGCGCGGCAGGGTTGCCGAAGGCCTGGGTCAGTCCGGGGTCGTCACGGAGCAGACGAGGAAGCGAGGCGAGCGACATCTGGATGTTGAGGGTAGCGGTGCGCGAACGCCTGCTTGCTGCGTCATCCGGCACCGCGGCGAGGTCAGACTGCGGCGGTGTTGAACCGTCGCATCGCGGCGTCGGCGCCCTCCGCGAGCAGCACCTCGACTGCGTCTGCCGCCGTCACGATCGCAATGTCGAGCAGGTCGCGTTCGGCCTTCGGAAGCCTCGACAGGACATGGTCAGCGCCGCGCTCCTTCGACGGTGGTTTGCCGATGCCGATGCGCACGCGGGTGAAGTCCTGCGTCTTCAGGTGCTGGGTGATGCTGCGCAATCCGTTGTTGCCGGCCAGCCCTCCGCCGACCTTCACCCTGACGACGCCGGGCGGCAGGTCGAGCTCGTCGTGGACCACGATGATGTTCGCCGGCTCGGCGATCTTGTGCCGCCGGACGAGTGCCCCGACGGCCTGGCCACTCTCGTTCATGTAGGTCGTCGGGAACGCGAGGATCACTCGGCGTCCACCGATCTGCGCGTCGGCCACGAGCGCCTTGTTGCGCCCGGCCTTGAACTTCTCCCCGGCGCGTTCTACCAAGAGAGCGACAGCCTCGGCACCGACGTTGTGACGGGTCCGCGCGTACTCCTTGCCCGGGTTTCCCAACCCGATGACCAGCGCGTCGATCACGCCGGGTCAGATCACTCGGGTGTGCCGGCGTCGCCGCCCGAGCCCGCTTCGCCTTCGTCGGCGCCCTCTTCGGCGGCCGCAGTCGGCTCTTCGACCTCGGCAGCGGTCGTCAACACGGTGACGACGGCCATCTCCGGATCGCCGAGCGGCGTGACACCCTTCGGCATCGGGATGTCGCCGAGCCGGATGACGGTGTCGGGTTGCATGTCGGTGATGTCGATCACGAACTCGTTCGGCATGTTGGTCGGCGTGCAGCTGACTTCCAACGAGTCGACCGCGGCGTCGACGAGACCGCCTGCGGCAGCGACCGCCTTGGATTCACCCTCGAGACGCACGGCGACGTGGACGGTGATCTCCTCGTTCATGTTGACCTGGAGGAAGTCGATGTGATTGACCGTCCGGCGGATCGGGTGGCGCTGCATCTCCTTGACGACCGCCGGGTAGCTGGTGCCGCCGACTTGCAGCGCCAGCACCGTGTTGGCGCCCGCCGGACCGCTCAAGGCGAGACGGAACTCGCGGCGCTCGACGGTGACGCTGATCGGCTCCATGCCACGGCCGTAGAGCACGCCGGGGATGTGGCCCTCAGTGCGCAGCCGACGAGCGGTCGACGTCCCCGAACCCGTGCGGGGCGTGGCGGTGAGTGTTGTTTGCGACATGACAGGGCCTCGGGAGATTCTTCTGTATCGGTGAACGCGGTCGGACTCGGTGTTCCAGAACGGTTGGCAAGCCTAGCGCCGCAGTGTGTCCCGACCAACGGGTCGGCGAAGTGCGATGGGCGCGTCAGCCCTGGTTCTCGCCGCCGAAGATCTCGCTGACGCTGGTGTCGTCGAACACGGCGTTCAGTGCCGCGGCGATCAGCGGCGCGATCGACAGCACCTCGATCTTGTCGATCTGCTTCTCGGGCGGCAACGGCAAGGTGTTGGTGAGCACCACTCTGCTGATCGGCGCGTTCTTCAAGCGGTCGATCGCCGGGCCGCTGAGGACGCCGTGCGTCGCCATCGCCCACACCTCGGTCGCACCGCGCTGCAGCAAGATGTCGGCTGCGCTGGTGATCGTGCCGCCACTGTCGATCATGTCGTCGGTGAGGATGCACAGCCGGCCCTCGACATCGCCGATGACTTCCTTCGCTTCGGCCTGGTTGACGCTGCCCTTCGGACGGCGCTTGTAGATGAACGCGAGGTCGGCGCCGAGATCGCCGAGGTGCTCGGCCATTCGTGCCGCGACCTTGATCCTGCCCGCGTCCGGCGAGACGATCACGGGCTCGTGCGCGTGCTGGCGAACGTAGTGCTCGAGGACGGGGGTTGCCGTGAGGTGGTCGACGGGACCCTCGAAGAAGCCTTGGATCTGGCCGCTGTGCAAGTCGATGGACACCATCCGCTTGGCGCCGGCCGCCTTGAACAGATCAGCGACGAGCCGTGCGGTGATCGGCTCGCGACCCTCGGCCTTGCGGTCCTGTCGGGCGTAGCCGTAGAACGGGCAGACGGCGGTGATCCGCTTCGCCGAGGCCCGGTACGCGGTGTCGATCATGATCAGCTGTTCCATGATCGAGTCGTTGATGCTGAGCTCGTCGCATCCGCAGTGCGTCTGCATGATGAACACGTCGCTGCCGCGGATGCTCTCGTGGAACCGGGGTCGGATCTCGCCGTTGGCGAACTGCACGAGGTTCGGATCGCCGAGCTCGACGCCCAGGTTGTTCGCCACCTCTTCAGCCAGCGCAGGATGGGTGCGCCCGGTGAAGAGCGACATGCGCTTGGTGGTGAATTTTTCCATGAGGGGCTCCGCTGTCCTTAGTCGGCAGGTGCAGTGTAGAACGCGCCTGTCGATGCCGAAGAAGGCACCGAGGTGCCGGGCGCCAGATGGGCGTACGGACCGACGTGCGCGTCGTCGCCGATCTCGCTGTCGCGTCCCACGCTGTTCTCGACGATCGCGCCGGATCCGACGAGGCAATCGATGAGTCGCGTGTCCGGGCCGATCTCGCACCCGTCCCCGATCACGGTGTTGCCTTGGAGGATCGTGCCCGGGTACAGCGTGACGTCGCGGCCGACCTGGACCGTGACGTCGATGAACGTCTGGCGTGGGTCGAGCATCGTCACGCCGTTGAGGAGCCAGCTTCGGTTCGTCCGGTTGCGCAACTCGCGTTCGGCGAGCGCGAGCTGCCAGCGGTCGTTGACGCCGCTGGTCTCGTCCTGCGGCGCTTGCATCGTGCCGATCTGGTGGCCCATGCCGGCCAACACCTCGACGACGTCGGTGAGGTAGTACTCGCCTTGGGCGTTGTCGGGGCTGAGCCTGCGCAACGCCGGGCCGAGCAGATCTCGCCGAAACGCGCACATGCTGGTCCAGATCTCCTGGATCGCGAGCGTCTCGAGGTTCGCGTCGCGCTGCTCGACGACCTGCAGCACCCTGCCGTCGCCGTGCTTCGCCGCCGCGCGGACCACACGGCCGTACCCGGTCGGATCGTCGAGGACGGATGTGATGGCGGTCGCCGCGTTCCCACTGCTGATGTGCGTGGCGACGAGGCTCTGCAACGTCTCCGCGCGCAGCAACGGGGTGTCGCCCGGCAGCACGATGATCGTCGAGTCGTCGTCGAGGTCGTCACCCGGGATCGCCGTCATGCCGACCATCGCCGCGTCACCGGTGCCGCGCTGCACCGTCTGCTCGACGAACGTCACGTGCGCCCAACCGGGTGCCTGCTCTTGAACTTTCTTGGTCACTCGCTCGGCTCCATGGCCGACGACGACCACGGTTCGATCGACGTCGACGCCGGCAAGTGCGTGGATGACGTGCATCACCATGGGGCGGCCGCAGATCTGGTGCAGTGGCTTCGGCCGGGCGGATCGCATCCGCGAACCTTCTCCGGCGGCCAGCACGATCGCCGAAACTGTCATGCGCCCGTTCTAGCGCGTCGCGGTTCGAAAGTGGTGTAGCTCTGCCGAGCGCTGCTGTGTTCCGGGGAGAGGATTCGAACCCCTATAGACGGCACCAAAAACCGATGTCCTACCATTGAACGACCCCGGAAGGTCGCGCCAGAGGCTAGCGGGAGGGCACGATCCTCAGTCGAGGCCCGGCCGGCGAACCATCGTCAATGCGGTACCCACTTCGACGACCGCAACGAATCCCAGCCGCTCGTAGAGGCGACGCGCGCCGGCATTGTCGATGTCGGCGCTCAGGCTCATCGTGGGGTTCCTCTGGAGCAGCCGTTCGATCAGCCGAGTGCCGACACC
>DASWRR010000628.1:0-3139 GCA_036403055.1 Ilumatobacteraceae bacterium
CGTCGCGATGCGAGTTCTTGATCGGAAGCCGCAGCAGCAATCCCTTGGTCACCTTGCCGGAGGTGATCTTCTCGGCGATGACATCGACCTTTTCGATTTTCGGATCTTCGGCGAGCAGGTCGGCGTGGTCGGTCAGCGTCGCGACAACGCCGCCGTTCAGGTGGGCGTCGCGGTCCGGGAAGGCATCGAAGATCGCGTACTCTCCACGACCGATTCGCAACACGAACCACGACGTCGTGTTCGGCTCAGTCTCGACGATCGATTGCGCGGCGATCAGGAGTTGTTCTAATTCCTCCTCTTTGCCAGTAGCCGCCTCCAACGTCGCGAGCAGGGCACCGGTCGTCTTCGCATCAGGCTCCTACCCACCGGCAGAGTCACCAAATCGGTCGGCCAGGTGCACGGTGCCTGATAAAACGCGAGGCAATGGGTTTCGTGGTGCACATTGTCTGATCGCTGGATGCGCCGCGTGGTGTTGCTCGACTACACCGACGCGCCGGAGCATCAGTCGTGAACGCGCACGAACGCGCGGTGCGCGCGGTGTACGCCAGCTTCCTGCTCAACGGCGCCGGGGTGGCATCGCTGCTGTCGCGCGTCCCTCAGATCCGCGACGCGCTGCACCTCCGTCCTGGCCCGCTCGGCCTGCTGTTGCTCGTGGGCGCGATCGGCTCGCTCGTCTCGCTCCCTCTCGCCGGTTCCGTCGTGCATCGATTCGGGTCGGCGCGCACCGCGATGGTGATGTCGGTGACATGGGCGATCGGACTTGCGATCGTTGCCATCGGTACCCGCGTCGGCACGCCGATCGTCGGGATCGGGTTGTTCATCGCCGGGTTCGGTGCCGGCCAGTGGGACGTCGCCCAGAACGTCGAAGGAGCGGCCGTCGAACAAGGCATCGGGCGTTCGATCATGTCCCGCTTCCACGCAGCCTTCAGCATCGGCACCGTCATCGGCGCCCTCGGCGGTGCCGCAATGAACGCGCTGCACGTCGACCCGATCTGGCACCTCCTGACTGCCGCGGCCGTGATCGGAATCGGCGTTCCGTGGCAAGCCCACGGCTTTGTCCCTGCGGGCACGGCAGACGAAGATCGACACGCCGAACGACATGACCCGTGGAAGGCCTGGACGGAACGACGCACCCTGCTGATCGGCCTGTTCGTATTGTGCATGGCGTTCTCCGAAGGCACCGGCAACGACTGGCTCGGCGTCGCGGCGATCGACGGATACCACGCCAGCGCCGCGCTGGGTTCGTTCGCCTACGTCGCGTTCGTCGCCGCGATGACGACTGGCCGCTGGTTCGGTCCCCGCGTCCTTGACCGCTATGGACGCGTCACGGTGCTACGAACCAGCGCGCTGTGCGCGCTCGTCGGCGTCGTCACCACCGTCTATGGGCCTGCGCTCGGGACCGCGATCGTCGGAGTTCTGCTGTGGGGCCTCGGCTCTGCCCTCGGTTTCCCAACGGGCATCAGCGCAGCCGCCGACGATCCCGCGCGATCAGCCGGCCGCGTCAGCACCGTCGCCACGATTGGGTATGCAGCGTTCCTCGCCGGACCATCGCTCATCGGAACGGTCGGCAACCACATCGGCGTCCTCCGCGCCCTGGCCATCACCGCCGCAGTCCTCGCCCTCGGCGCAGTCCTCGCGTCAACCACCCGGCCTCTGCAACCCGAGATTCGGGTCGACACAGCCACGGTTCCGCCAACTCCCTGAGTGACTGGATCTTCGGCGCGGGCGGATCTGGGTGCCACACGGCCGTCCACGCGCGGCGATCTGGGTGCCACGCTCGCGGTGCACACCAGGTTATTTCAGCCGAGTGGCACCCAGATCGGAGATCACAAGTGTGCGCATCAGGCGAACTCCGATGTGGAGGTGATCAGTCGGCCCTCACCTGAGTGCGAGAGTTCGAGGAAACCAGCCACCTGCTGAACTGACGTCGCACGCTGGGGCGAACCGTGACACGACAATTTGCCGTGAGTCTCGGCGGCGCAGAACGGTCATGGCTCGATTGTTCCCATCGCATCCGTTGATCGTTGGTAGCGATCATGACGAGACTGGTGCGATGAAGTTCGAGACGCTCTTCGCGGGTGTGGCGGTGGGCGACTTCGAGACCGCACGCGCTTGGTATGAGCGCTTCTTCGATCGGCGCGCGGACATCGTCGCTCACGACACGGAGGTGATGTGGCAGACGACATCGAACGGGTGGGTGTACATCGTCAGCGACGTCGAACACGCCGGCCACAGCCTCGTCGCAATCGCCGTGCCGGACATCGACGAGGCGATCGCCGCGCTGCGAGCACGCGGAATCGAGAGTGGCCCGATCGAACGGCAGAGCGAGAACGCCAAGAAGGCGATCGTCATCGATCCCGACGGCAACTCGATCGGTCTCGTCGAAGCCCACTAGCAGCGTCCGAAACGAGCGACCACCCTTTCGACCACCGAAGACGGCGTGGATTTTCGAACGTTTTCGCCCCGACGAGCGGCGGCAGCACTGACTCGTCGGCCGCGCGGTCCCCAGAGGATCCCGACGGCAAGCGACCCGCTCCGATCAGCAAGATGGTGACGCCCGAACGGCTACGACGCGCCCGCGAAGCGAAGGACGTGATCGATGAGCGCGGTCGGGTTCTCCTCTGGGATCCAGTGGCCGCAGCGCGGGATCGAATCCACGGTTACATCCTCGACAAACTCGCCGACCATTTCCGCTGCGATCGATGGGAAGAAGCTGGCATCGCCACCGAGCGCCAGCACCGGTACGCGCAGTCGACCGTTGCGGGCGAGGGCGGCGCGGTTGTCGACGGCGTCTTGGTCGAAGGCGCGGTAGATCTCGAACCCGGCGCGCATCGCGCCGGCCGTGGCGAAGGCGTCGGTGTAGCGGTCGAGGTCTTCGGGGCCGATCGCCTCCGGGTCGAACGCGTGGCGGTCGTAGAAGTGCCGGAGGTACAGCCGTTCGCGCCCTGCGGTCAGTGCCTCCGCGAGACCATCGCCCGCGTTGTGGAAGTAGAAGTGCCACATCGGCGCGCCGACGAGCCGCGGACTCGCGACCAGTCGGTCGTACGCGGCGGTGCCGGGCAGTACCGCCTCCATCAGAACGAGGCGCTCGACGAGGTCGGGATACTCGCTCCCGAACGCGTAGGCGATCATCATCCCG
>DASWRR010000629.1:0-3634 GCA_036403055.1 Ilumatobacteraceae bacterium
TGATTGTCCGAACACGGCGAGACATCACGTCGCGGTGGTGTCGACGACGTCCTTGTTGCCGTTGTTGCTGTTGTTGCTCTTGTTGTTCTGCGACGAGTCGCCGCCGCTCTCGAGCGACGTTGCGCCACCGTTGACCGCAACCTCGATGCGGCGCGGCTTGGCCTTCTCCGCGACCGGGATCGTCACGGTCAGCACGCCGTGCTCGTACGTCGCGTGCATCCGTTCGGCGTCGAGCCCGTCACCGAGCAGCAGTTGGCGCTGGAACGTGCCGTGCACTCGTTCCGATGCCAGCAGTTGGTCACCCTCGACCGGCCGCCAGGAACGTTCCGCCGAGACCGACAGGATCTGACGCTCGTACTCGAGTGAGATCGACGCCGGATCGACACCGGGAAGATCGAAGTGCACGACGACCGTGTCGCCATTGCGATACGCGTCCATCGGGAAGCTTGGACGTCGGCGTTGGTTGGTCACCTGGTCGAACATTCGGTCGATGTCGGCGAATGGATCGAAACGCAGCAGAGTGGACATTGGAGCTTCCTTTCTTTGATCATCGGTTGGTGAGTGGCTCATCACTGAGATGGCGATGAGTGGTTCGCACGTCGCTGTGGCCCATGCGGTCCCGCGTGTCGAGGACGTGAACTCCCCGACGCTGAGCCGACGCGGCGTGAGATCTGCGCAGCACGTTGGCCGAGACGGTCTCGCCAACCTCTGCTGCGATGGCTGCTTGTTTGATGAGGTAGTCAGCGCCGAACCGTGTGATGCGGTGGCCGGCGCCCGCGGGTTGCGCTGCGGCAAGAAGTGGGCCGGTCGTGCCCGACGAGCGCTGCAGCGCGGCGACAGCGGCACACGTCTGCGGACTGAGGGAGATGGACTCGGTTCGTCCGCGGCGGACGAGCTGGGCGCTCAGTCCGTTCCGCGACCCGACGATCTGCTCGTGGTCCAACGCGAGGATCTCACCGAGGCCGAAGCCCTCCAGGAACAGCAGACGGATGAGCAGCGCAGTTCGCCGATCGGACGTCACGGCCAGCAGCCGTGCGATCTGTTCGTCCGTCAGCGACTGTGTCGGCATGCCGAAAAAATACAACGGAGCGACTCGAAGAGTCAACGTTTTCACGCAGTTTTGTTGTGTGTTTTTTCGAGTGCTGTACTGTTCCGCCATGACGAGTGAGAGCGACGTGCACGGATCACCCCATCATCTGGCGTGCGCGGCGTGCCGTGTGATCGATCGCGCGGATGGTGTCGAAGATGGCGAGCTGTGGAGCCCCGAGCACTACACGACACCATCGCGCCGCGACCTGTTGAGCCTCATGCGTCGCGTCCAGGACCACACGGCGGACAGCATCACCTCGATCGCCGGCTCGATGCGCTTCGTCTACATCCACCTGGTCTGGTTCGGGATCTGGATCGTTCTGAACGTCGGCCTCGCGGGCGTCGACCACGAGTTCGACAAGTTCCCGTTCGGTCTTCTGACGATGATCGTGTCGCTCGAGGCGATCTTCCTCTCGACGTTCGTCATGATCAGTCAGAATCGCCAGGCTGCAAGATCCGACCTTCGCAGCGCCATCGACTTCGAGAACAACATCCGCGGCGAGATCTGGTCGGTCCACATCGGCGAGGCGCTCGGTCTCGACGTGGACCATGTCGAGGAGGTCGTGCGCCGCGCCATCGAGGGTGCAAACGCGGCGATGCGTCAGGTGCCCGGCACGCCATCGAAGCAGGCCGCGCGGTCCTGAGCGCGGGTTCGCGCGCAGCAACCGCGCTCGTTGTCACCGGGGTCGAGCCTCGACCAGTCCGGTTTCGTATGCGATCACGATCAGTTGAGCGCGATCGCGCGCGGCGAGCTTCATCAACAATCGACTCACGTGTGTCTTCGCGGTGGCCGGACTGACGAACAGATCATCACCGATCTCCTGATTCGACAGACCTCGAGCAACGAGACGGAGCACCTCGAGCTCGCGCTCCGTGAGTCGCTCGAAGTCCCTGCCGGCGGGCCGCTCGGTCGACGGCCGCTGCACGTATTGCTCGATGAGATGACGCGTGACGCTCGGTGCCAAGAGCGAATCCCCGGCAGCGACGACTCGTATGCCGTTCAGCAGATCGTTGGGCGGAGTGTCCTTGAGCAGGAAACCGCTCGCACCTGCGCGCAACGCCGCGTAGACATACTCGTCGAGATCGAACGTCGTCAGCATGATGACCTTTGGTCCGTCGGCGCCGTCGAGCGCAAGAGCCTCGGTGGCCGCGATGCCGTCCATGACCGGCATGCGGATGTCCATCAGCACCACATCAGGAGCAAGATCGGCGATCACCCTCACGGCGTCGCGTCCGTTCTCCGCCTGCCCGACGACTTCGAGGTCGGCGGCGGAATCGATCAACGCTGCGAGTCCGCCGCGGATGAGGGCCTGATCGTCGACGATGACGACGCGTATCACGACCGCGTACCGCTCGATGCAGTCCGATCACCGGTTGTCGACGGGTCGCCGCCGAGCGGCAAGCGGACGGTGACACGAAAGCCGCCGTCGGGCGTCGGACCTGCGGCGAGCTCACCGCCGTACACGGCGACGCGCTCGCGCATGCCGATGAGTCCTTGACCGGCGTTGAGCCCTCCTTCATCGCGACGAGAGCTTCGATCTGCCTCGCGCTGACGGCCGTTGTCCGCCACTTCGATCGAGAGGTCCGTTGCCGTGCACCCGATGCTGACGAACGCGATCGGACCGCCGTGCTTCATCACGTTCGTCAGCGACTCCTGGACGATGCGGTACGCGGCGAGATCGACGCTCGCCGGTCGATCCGGGATCGGATCGGACATCTCCAAGGAGACGCCGAGCCCGGAGTCGCGAACACGCCCGACGAGATCACCGATCTTCGACAGGCCGGGCGCGGGTGCTCGCGTTCCCGGAGCGTCGTCGTCGTCACGCAGCACGCCGAGCATCCTGCGCATCTCCACCAACGCGCCGCGACTTGCGGTCTCCACGTTCGACAGGGCACGCCTGGCTGCCTCCGGATCGCTGTCGATGAGGTGATGGCCCGCGCCGGCCTGGACGGCGATGACGCTCATCGTGTGGGAGACGATGTCGTGCAGATCCCTAGCGATTCGTAGTCGTTCGTCTGCGACAGCGCGACGGTCGCGTTCTTCGCGTTCGTTCTCGAGCATCGTCGCCCGATCCTCGAGCGCGGCCCACCTGGCGCGACGTGATCTCAAGTTCTCGCCCGCGAGCCAGGCGACCGCGATTGCGAGCAACGACGACGTCCGGTCTGCGGTGGTGACGATGCCGACGGGCTGGATCGACAAGCCGGCGACCATCGCGGTCACGCAGACGGCCAACGCCGCGACCGAACGCCGACGATCGGTGTGGGCGGCGATCCCGAACAGGATCGCGAACAGACTGACGCCCGGATACGCGGCATATCCGATGGTGGCGAACGCCAGGAATGCTGCGACCGTCGCGGCCAACGTCGCGACCGGCCAACGACGATGGACTGCGAACGGCAGCGTCAACGGAACCGCGAGCGCGTACGCCAAGGCGTCGGCCCCGCGCTGACCTGCACCAGGTACCTTGCCGTGGATCGACGCGATCATCACGGCAAGCAGCACGACTGCCACGACGACGTCGCGGCTGTTGACGTCGCGGCGGTC
>DASWRR010000630.1:0-1637 GCA_036403055.1 Ilumatobacteraceae bacterium
ACTTCGGTCCGACGCTGGGCCACAAGTCCGACAAGTTCTTCGGCGGTGAGGTCGGCTGGCGGCTGACGAAGGACCTGGACATCTACGTCGAAGCGACGCACATGGGGAATGTCGGCACCAGCGACCTCGACGCTCGCGCGACGCCGATCGCCAACTTCCTCGGCGGCACCGCCTCGACCGCGTACGTCGTGAACGCGTTCGACGTCGGCGTGAAGTACAACATCGTCGCCACCCCGAGGATCCACCCCTACGTTCTCGCCGGCGTCGGCCTTGCGCACGTGAGCACGGAGGTCGAGTTTGCGGTGAACGGAACCGTGATCGATCCAGGCGCCACCGTGCAACTCGGCAGCGATCTTTCCGGATCCACGAACCGCGGGATGTTCGGGATCGGTTTCGGGGTCAAGGTGCCGTTCAAGGAACAGTTCTTCGCAGATTTGGGGTACCGCTTCGCGCAGATCTTCTCGAAGTCGGCCGACGCCGAAACGCTTCCTTCGATTCCGACCCAGCGCGTCGTCCTCGGCGTCGGGATGCGCTTCTAAGCCGCCCGCCGACCGCGATTCGCGAGCGGTCTCACCCGGCCCAACGGTCGAGGTGGATCGGCGTGCGAAGGACGATGGACCAGCTCTTGCTTTGAGACATGTGGCGCACTGCGCCATATGTCCAATCAGAGGAGGGCTTGAATGGTACGTCGACTGATTTCAACAGCAATGCTGGTCGTCTGCGCCGGCGCGTATGCCTTGGCCGCGTCCGAACGCGTCACCTTCGTGCTCACCAATGGCGAACGCCGCAGCGGCACCGTCGCGTTCCACGGTGATCAGCACGAAAACCTGATCAACAACTACCTGAACATCGCGACCAACGACAAGGACGAGACCTTTCCCGTCGACCAGGTCGCGGTGATCGACTTCGCCGGCGGCCAGCCGCAGGCGGCGGAGCTGTCGCAGCTCGGCGCCGGCCAGATGCTGGTGATGAAAGACGGCAGCGCGCAGCAGGGTCGCTTCGTCAACATGATCGGTGGCGACACCCTGCTGTGGGACAACCAGTCGGGACAGCGGCAGCAGTTCGCGCTCCGCGATGTCAGCCGCATCTATCTGAACCCGGGCAGCGCGCGCACGGTGTTCAACGCACCGGCGGGGAATACGGCGGTCGCCACCAGCGGGCAGACCGGCGGCCAGCAGGTGCGCGTCGATGCGAAGCAGGCGTGGACCGACACCGGCATCACCGTGAACGCCGGCGATCGCGTCGTGTTCAACGCCAGCGGCCAGATCGCCTATGGGCAGAGCGCCGGACAGACGTCCGATCCGAACGGCAACGCGGCGGAGCGCCGCGCCAACTATCCGGATCCGACCGTGCCGGTCGGTGCGTTGATCGGCAAGGTCGGCAACAGCAAGCCGTTCGCGATCGGGATGCAGACGCAGCCGCTCGGCATGCCGGCGTCCGGCCGTTTGATGCTCGGCATCAACGACAACGAGCTTGGCGACAACAGCGGGTTTTATACGGTGACGGTGACCAAGCAGTAAGGTGGGTCAGCGGCTTGCGAGGTGCGGGGACGTCGCACCTCGCACTTTCGCACCTCGTGCTTCAGCACTCTTTTCTAATCAACGACCTGCCGTCGAGAGCACCTCGTCGCCCACGAA
>DASWRR010000631.1:0-4469 GCA_036403055.1 Ilumatobacteraceae bacterium
GCCGGGACCATGCCGTCGCGCTGATCGTGTCGGATCATCGAATGCCGGAGATGACGGGCATCGAGTTGCTCGGCCGTTCGAAGGTGCCGGCGCCGGGCGCAAAGCTCGTTCTGCTGACCGCGTACGCCGACACCGACGTTGCGATCAGGGCGATCAACGACATCGGTCTCGACCACTACTTGATGAAGCCGTGGGCGCCGCCGGAGGAACGGCTGTTCCCGATCATCGACGATCTGCTCGAGGACTGGGAGCGCGAGAACAGCCATCGCTTCGACGGAGTGCGCGTCGTGGGCAACAAGTGGTCAGAACGCAGCTACGACACGAAGATGTTCCTGGCGCGCAACCACGTGCAGTATCAGTGGCTCGAGCTCGAGCGCGACGCCGAGGCGCAACGATTGCACCACCTCTTCGGTGGAGACGACCACGAGCTGCCGATGGTGCTCCTCGCTGATGGCACAGTCCTTCATGGCGCGTCGCCCCCGGACATCGCCGCGGCGCTGGGACTGCGCACGAGCGCCGAGGCAACGCTGTACGACCTCGTCGTGATCGGTGCCGGTCCGGCGGGTCTTGCCGCCGCGGTGTACGGCGCATCCGAAGGTTTGCGTACCGCGGTGATCGAGCGCGACGCGCCGGGCGGTCAAGCGTCCCAAAGCGCACGGATCGAGAACTACCTCGGGTTTCCGAACGGTCTCAGTGGTGCGGATCTGTCGCACCGAGCAGCGACGCAGGCCCGACGGTTGGGCGCCGAGATGGTGCTGGCGCGCAGCGTGGAAGCGCTCGAGCAACGCGGCAACGTGCACACCGTTCGCTTCGATGACGGCAGCGAGATCGACGCTCGAGCGGTGGTCGTCGCGACCGGCGTTTCCTATCGTCTGCTCGAAGCACCGGGGCTCGCCGCCCTCACCGGTCGGGGCGTGTTCTATGGCGCGGCCGCGAGCGACGCGCCGAACACCGAAGGCGACGACGTGTACATCGTCGGGGCAGCGAACTCCGCCGGCCAGGCGGCGCTGAACCTTGCTCGTTACGCGCGGCGCGTCGTGATGCTCGTTCGCGGTGATTCTCTCGAGAAGTCGATGTCGCAGTACCTCGTCGAGCGCATCTACGCGACCGACAACATCGAGGTTCGCCTGACCGCCGAGATCGGATGCGGCGGCGGCTCGGGTCATCTCGAGTGGCTGGCACTCGTCGATCGAACGACGGGCGAGCAGGAGCGCGTCGAAGCCAACTGGCTGTACGCCTTCATCGGCGCGTTCCCGCGCACCGACTGGCTGCACGAGTCGATCGCTCGCGACAACAAGGGTTTCATCCTCACCGGTCCTGACGTCGCGGCGTTGCACGGTGAGGGTCCGCAGTGGCCGCTGCAGCGACCGCCGTTCCTGCTGGAAACGAGCCGGCCTGGCGTGTTCGCTGTCGGCGATGTGCGCCTGGCATCGATGAAGCGAGTCGCATCCGCGGTCGGCGAAGGATCGAGCGCGGTCAGCCTCGTTCATCTGTATCTGGAGACCGTCTGATGCCGATCGACGACTTGCGATCGACGTTCCTGACCAGCGGCCTCACCGACGATCAGCTCACTGCGCTGTTTGCCGTCGGCTCCGAACGTCCGTTCAAACGCGGCGACGAGTTGTTCCGCGAGGGCGAGCCGGCGGACCTGTTGTGGATACTTCTCGAGGGCCAGATCCAACTCGTCCGCGGCAGCGTCAACGAGTTGATCGTGCTTGCAACCATGACGAATCCGGGTCAGTGGGCCGGCGGTCTGCGGGCGTGGGGCGACGCGAGCAGCAGCGCCGGTTACCGCGCAACGGGGATCGCTGTCACCGACGGCCGGACGTTCAACGTTCCGTCCGACGACCTCGGCCGTCTTGTCGGTGAGTGGTTCCCCTTCGGCAAGCACATGGTCGTCGGGGTGTACCAGACGGTTCGAGGAATCGAGGCTGCGGCGCGCCAGCGCGAGTCGCTGGTTGCGCTCGGCACGCTTGCCGCGGGTCTCGCGCACGAGATCAACAACCCGGCGGCCGCGTCGTTGCGTGCGGTCGAGGCGTTGACCGCGACGTGCGACTCGATGGTGGCGTCGCTCGTCGGTGTCGCGGAGCAGATGCTGACCGCCGACCAGTACCGCGACCTCGACGCGCTACGCCGCGATCTCGGCGACCGCTCGGTCGAGGACGACGGCGCCGTCGGAACGATGGATCGCGAAGAGGTGATCGGCGAGTGGTTGCAGGCGAGGGCGATTGACGACCCATGGCACCTCGCACCACCCTTCGCCGCAGCGGGCGCCGATCGAGAGTGGCTCGAGAAGTTCGAATCGGTGGTCGGTCGAGCCGCGCTCGGCCCCGCGTTGCGGTGGACATCGTCAACGCTCACCGCTACTGCACTGCTCGCCGAGTTGGCCGACACGACGAATCGAATCACGAACCTCGTCGGCGCGGTGAAGTCGTACTCACAGATGGATCGGGCGTCGCTGCAGCGAATCGACATCCACGACGGGATCGAGAGCACGCTCGTCATGCTTGCTCCGAAGCTCGCCCATGTCGAGGTCGTCCGCGAGTTCGCCGGCGACGTTCCCCAGATCGATGCGTACGCCGCCGAGCTCAACCAGGTGTGGACGAACCTCATCGACAATGCCGTGGACGCGATGGATCGCGCCGGCACCCTCCGCCTCGTCACGCGACTCGACGGAGACGACATCGTCGTCGACGTGATTGATTCCGGACACGGCATCTCGCCCGCTGTCCAGGAACGCGTCTTCGAGCCGTTCTTCACGACGAAGGATGTCGGCAAGGGAACGGGTCTCGGTCTCGACATCTCGCGTCGAATCGTCGCCGAACGCCATCGCGGCGAGATCACCTTCGACTCGATGCCAGGACGAACCACTGCTCGCGTGAGACTTCCGATTTCGCGGAGCTCGACGCCATGACCGGGTCGCCGAGCGGCGCCGCCGAGGCGGTTGAGTTGTTGCGCGCCGAAGGGTACGACGACAGCATCGAGGTGTCGTCGGCCGGCATCTGGTGCCGCGGATGCAACCGGTTCCATCCGGTGACCGGCGTTCGCCAGGAGCGCATCTACCGCTTCGAGGGCGCCAGCAATCCCGATGACATGTCGATCGTGGTCGGCCTGCGTTGCCAGACCTGTGGTCGGACGGGAATCGTCGTCTCCGCGTACGGGCCAGGTGCCGATCCGGCGCTGTTCGACATCCTCAATCAGATCCCCATCGTCGACGGCGCCCACGACCCGGAACCCTGACGCCCCAACCGAGTGTTTGCGGCCCGCGCGCCGCCGTCCGAGTGTTTGCCGCGCACCCGGGTGGGCGCGACACACTCCTTCAAGGCGCGCGGGGTGAGGTCATTCGGACACATTGTCCCTTGCAGCAATGGCCGTTGCTGAGCGTACGGTGAGTTGTCAACCCCGCTCGGCGTCCGGACCGAGCGCTGCATGTTCGATCAGAGGACGGCCTGAATACCAAAGGTTGAGGCTCCGCCAGGCGCTCGTGGACGCCGGGTGTCGGTAGCTGGTCGATGAGCAACCCCTCCGTGCAGATCACCCGTCCCCTCCATCATCTCACCGCCGCACCGTCCCGCGGTGGTGACGCCCCCGGCCTGAGGCATCGCTCCGTCGCTCGGGCCGGGGGTTAGCTCTGGCCGGTCGCGGCAGGCGCAACCGTGACTGAACTCAACGCTGGTGTCGAAGGGGGAACTTCAACACATGCGGAGCCGCTAACGGCCAGTGATGTCTCGTCGGCATATTCCCTGCTCCTCCGCACGGTTTCCACCGTCAGAGTCCCGATTCAGGCGTCACCCACGCCTTCCGCAGTCGGGGACTCTTGGGCGTGTCCGACCCGCCTGGCGGGGTAGCTTCGACCAGAAGCGAAGCGGCGACCACTGCGTCGTACCGCCCAGCGGCGTGACGCTCAGCTCGCGATCTCGACCCCAATCGCGGTGACCTCGACGATCGGCCAGTTTTCATCGAGCGCGGCCGTGACTCGTTGTCTGACGATGGCGCACGCTTCGGCCGCGGTTCGGGCGGCGACCTTCAAGTCGATGTCGACCGCGCCGGGCCCGAAACGGTGCCGCACAATCGTTCCGCCGAGGTTCTGGCGCGTCAACTGGACGTCGGCGGCAACACCGTTGCCTTGCCATCTTCCTCGCGCGGCAACAGTCACTAACCACGTCCGCTTTGTCATCGTGTCTCTCCGCAGTCCCCTGCACAACGACGGGCCTCGCTTTGACCCGACGCGATTATCCAACCGTGCGTCGTTGTCGTCAAATAGAGGTCGCCTGTCCGAGTATTCGCGCGACCCATCTACCGACCTGGTCATGCGATTCCACAATTGGATCGGCAACGCACACGACGTGCCGACGTTGCTGGCAGTAAGGGACGGCTGCCCGAGCTGGCCGGTGATCGTTGGCCTCTGTCGCGGTCAGCGGCCCGCTCGCCGTACTTAAGTCGATTGGGCAATAGACGACGCATATCGC
>DASWRR010000632.1:0-8306 GCA_036403055.1 Ilumatobacteraceae bacterium
GGGCGCAAACGGCGCTGATCCTCCGGCACCGTGAACGCGACCATGGTCCAGATGCCGTCCCAATCGGCGGCCGGCTTTCCGAAAGCACGGGTGTGGATCGGGCCATACGGCAACAGGTGCCGGAACCCGTCGGCAACTCGATAGAAGGTGTTGCGCCCGTCCTTGGTACCGACGAGCAAGCCTCTGATCGACAGACGGCTGAGCGCGGCGCGAGCGCCGGACGGGTTCACGTCGAACTCGGCCAGCAGATCGACGAGCGCTGCGGACGGCAGCGCCTCCGAACGTCCTGACCAGTAGTCGCCGAGCAGCGCGAGCAGCAGGTGCTGCGGTGGGAACCCGACCTGAAAGCGCGGCATGTCGAGCTCGCCGAACTCGTGGAACCTCGCTGCCGCGTTGGCGTCGATGTCAGGGTCCACCGATGACGATCGCGGCTCTCGTCGTCGGCGCTGGGTCATCGGAGCAACGGTAGCGACTACGGGTTGATCAGCCCGTCTTGATCGTTGATGAGGAACTTCATGCCACGGGCAAGGAAGTCGCCGACGATGTCAGCGAATGCATCGGGTCGATCACATTGGATGTCGTGCGCCGCGTCGTGCACGTACTGCAACGACGAGTTGCGCAGCGAGCGCCGCAGCAGTCGCCCGTTGATCGGATTGACGATCCCGTCGTCGCGACCGAACAGGATCAACGTGCGCGTCGGCAGTTCCGCAAGCCGCGCGCTGAACCCCTTGTCGGTGCCGTCCTCCATGAGTCGCTCGACGGTCGGCCACACACGTTGCATGAACTCGGGATCGGGCGGCGCCATGTGGGGTTCTCGCTCCGGATGGGTTCTGAACGCCTTGACGAACTGCTCGGGCGCGAGCGTCGACGGATGGACGGACGCTTCTCTGAACTTCGCGGGTGCTTCGAGCACCAACGACTCGACCATCTCGGGGCGGCGAAGCACGAAGTGCAGTGCGCAGGCGCCGCCGAACGAGGTGCCGACGAGATGGAACCGCTCGAAGCCGAGCGCGGCGACGATGTCGGCGACTTGATCGGCGAGACCATCGAAGTCGGCGACGTCGTTCGGCTGCGATCCCCAGCCTGGATACTCGAGGACGATGACACGGAAACGTTCGGCAAGTGCATCGAGGGCAAACGTCATCACCGGTCCACCAGCACCGGGCAGGTAGACCACGGTCGGACCGTCGCCGGCCTCGAGGTACCGCACCGCGAACCCGGCAGCTTCGACGCTTCGCTCGACGAACGCAGCGCCTGGAACACGAACAGTCGTGTCGGTCACGACGTCACCAAGCCGGTGTTGTGCAACTCCGGCACGATCTCTTCGCCGATGAGCTTGAGGCTCGACAGCATCGCCTCGTGCGGCAACGGATTGACGGTGCCGAGCGACACTTCGAGTCGACCCATTCCCAACACGTCGTGAATCTCCTTGATGCGGTTCGACACGGTCGCCGGACTCCCGTACAACGGCGGGCCCATCATCATCGGTGGAGCCATCGAGGGATCGATCACGACGTGCTTGGGCACTCCGCCGAGCGCGGCACCGATCTGCGCCATCGTCATCATGATGTCCGGCGAGGCGCCCTTGAACAGGCTCATCAGCCCCCCGCCGCTCAACGCCTTCATCGTCTCCTGCGCCTCTTCGTCGGTCGGCGTGACGTACATGAAGTGCCGATATTGCAGGTTGTCGGCGGTCGGTTCCCAACCGGCATCGTCGGCCGCCTGGCGATAGAGCACCGCGTGCTCCGCACACTTCTCGGCCGGCATGTACGAGAACCCGAGATCGAGACCGTGCCGACCCGCGAAGATCGCGCCGTCCTTGCTGTTGCCGGAGATGAGGATGCGCGGATGCGGATCCTGGACGCGCCGAGGCCATACGGCGATGTTGCGGAACCGGTAGTAGCGGCCCTCCCACCCGAAGGGCTCCGGTTCGGTGAAGCACGCCTTCAGCAGGAGGATGCCTTCCTCGTAGCGTTCGCGCGACTCCCACGGATTGGATCCGTACGTCAGGTACTCGTTCGGGGTACCGCGCAGCATCCCGATTCTCAACCGCCCGTCGAGGAGGTTGTCGAGCATCGAGTACTCCTCGGCGATGCGCACGGGGTTGTTCAACGGCAGGTCGGTTCCGAAGACGCCGATCTGGGCCTTCGGGAAACGCCTTCCGGCGACCGCCGCGAAGATGATCGGGTTCGGCGTCAGTTGCTTCGGCGAGTAGTGGTGCTCGGCGAAGTTCAGCGAGTCGAACCCGGCGTCCAGCGCCGCCTCGCACTCGATCAAAGCGTGCTCGATCGTCGCGCTGACCCACTCCGTCTCACAGATCCGCGGGGGCGCCGGCCACGAGTCGCCGTGATCCGGACCCCAGTAGTTCATCGTGTGGAAGAACTCGATCTTCATACCCGCCAGAATACTCACACAATTGTGAACTGTCGATAGGGAATGTGTAATCAGTCGGGTGACGACGCTCGAGGATCGACGAGCGGTTCGCCCCACTCGGCTCTCGTGGCATCGGCGACGCGAGTGATCAACGCGATCTGATCCGCAACGCCGCCACCGACGATCCGGTTGGCGATACCGAGATGCGAGAAGCCGGCCGCTCTGACGGAACGGGCGTGGGCGGCCCATTGATCGGGCGGCGTCACGTGGGTGACGAGCCGCGCCTCGATGCCGAACGACTCGACGTCGCGGCCGGCCGACGCGACCTCGTCCCGAATCCAATCCGCGAGGCCGAGCATCGCATCGAGGTTGGTCGCGAGCGGCGCCATCACCTTGAAGCCGTCGGCGAGGCGGGCAGCGCGCTTGACGGTGACGGCACTCGGCATGCCGCCGGTGCCGAAGTTGCCACCTCCCATCCAGATCGGGATGGACCGATCCGGGCGTGGGTGGAGGGCGACCTCGTCGAGCACCACATGCTGACCGTGGTACGTCACGAGCGGTTGCGTCCACAACAGCCGCATTGCCTCGATCTGCTCCTCGATCCGCGCGCCACGGGTCTTCGGGTCGACGCCCATTGCCTCGAGCTCGCGCTCCTGCCACCCCACGCTGACAGCCAGACGCAGTCGACCACCACTCAACAGATCGACTTCTGCGGCCTGCTTCGCGGCGAGTGCTGCCGGCCGCAACGCCAGCAGGGTCATCCCGGTGTTCAACTCGATTCCGTCCGTGATCGCCGCGAGGAACGCGAGCAACGTGAACGACTCGTGCCACGGCTCGTCGAACGACAGCCCGGGCGGGAACGGCGATGCACTCGACGACAGCACATGTTCGGAGAAGCCGATGTGCGCATACCCGAGTCCCTGCGCCGCCTGGACGTAGTCGCGGATCTCGACCGCGTGGGCGAAGTAGGGCAGATCGACACCGACGCGCATCGCGGCGAGAGTACTTCGACGCAACGAATCGTCGACAGACGAGCCGCCCGCGCCTGCGCATATGCTTCGCGTCCATGCGCCTGTTCAACCTCGCCGGTCGTCTCAGCACGTTCATCGACGGAGCGGTGGTCGACGTCGCGACGACGAGTGACAACCGGTTCGCGGCCGACCCGCAGCTGATGTTCGACAACTGGGACGGACTCGTCGCGTGGGGCGAATCGGTCAACGCGCGCGGCGCGGGCGACGTCGACGTCCAACAACTCCTTGCCCCCGTCCCGCGACCTGCCCAAGTCTTCGCCATCGGCCTCAACTACAAGGCGCACGCGCAGGAGGGGATCTTCAGCGTCCCCGAAGAACCGACGGTTTTCACGAAGTGGCCGACATGCATCGTCGGTCCCTCGCACGCTGTGGAGCTCCCGGTCGACACCGACTGGGAGATCGAGTTGGTCGTCGCGATCTCACGACGCGCGCACCGCGTCAGTGCAGCGGACGCGATGTCGCATGTCGCGGGTTTCACCGTGGGACAGGACCTCTCTGATCGCGTGCTGCAGCGCAAAGGGCCGGCGCCGCAGTGGAGCCTCGGCAAGTCCCGCTACGGGTACGGTCCGACGGGACCGTGGTTGGTGACGCTCGACGAGATCGCCAACGTGCACGACCTCGCGATCCACAGCTCCCTCGTCGGCGAGACGTTGCAATCGTCGCGGACGTCGATGCTGATCTTCGACATCCCGACGCTCGTCGAGTACATCTCCGACGTCTGCCCGCTGCTGCCGGGCGATCTGATCTTCACGGGAACGCCGGAGGGTGTCGGCTACGCGAGGAAGCCGCCTCGCTTCCTGCATCCCGGCGATGTGCTGACGAGCACCATCGAGGGGATCGGCGACCTCGTCACCCACCTCGTGTAGCGGTCGCGCTCAGCTCAGCAGCGTCTTCTGCACTTTGCCCATCGCGTTGCGCGGCAGGACGTCGACGACGCGAACCTCGCGCGGACGCTTGTGCACCGAGAGCAGCGCGGCGACATGGTTGATCAACGTCGCACCGTCCACGTCGCTGCACACGACGAACGCCACGATGCGTTGACCGAGGTCGGCATCGCTGACGCCGATCACCGCCGCCTCGACCACGCTCGGGTGTGTCAGCAGTGCCGCTTCGACCTCGCCCGCGCCGACCTTGAACCCGCCGGTCTTGATGATGTCGATCGATTGCCGGCCGACGATTCGATGGAAGCCGCCCTCGTCGATGACCGCGGCGTCGCCCGTCTTGAACCAATCACCGTCGAACGACGCGGCGGTCGCGTCAGGCCGGTTGAGGTACTCCTCGAACATCGTCGTCCCACGTATCTGCAGCTCGCCGATCGTCTCGCCGTCGGGACGCATCGCCGCGCCCGCTTCGTCGACCAACCGGCTTTCGACGCCTGCGATCGGAGTTCCGACCCAACCAGGTCGGCGCTCGCCGTCAGCGCGTGTCGACACCGTGATGAGGGTCTCCGTCATTCCGTAGCGTTCGACTGGCGCCTGCCCGATCAGCGATTGCATCTGCTCGAACACAGCGACGGGGAGCGGCGCGCTCCCGGACACGATCAGACGCGCGCCACGCAACGCAGCAGCCAACGACGGCTCGGCGCACACCCGCGACCAGACCGTCGGCACCCCGAAGTACATGGTGCCATCCGCTGCCGCGTACTCCTGCGGGGTCGGCTTGCCCGTGTGCACCAGACGCGACCCGACACGCAACGGGCCGAGCACGCCGAGCACCAAGCCGTGTACGTGGAACAACGGGAGCCCGTGGACCAACGTGTCGTCGGGCGTCCACTGCCACGCTGCGGCGAGACCGTCGAGGTCGGCCGCGACGGCGCTCCGGGACAGAACGACTCCCTTCGGCAATCCGGTCGTGCCAGACGTGTACATGATCAGCGCGGTGGCATCAGCGGGCGGTTCTGCCGCGGACCAATCCGACTCGCCACCGACGGGCACCTGCGGCAGTGTGACCTCGGGCCACAGCGGGTCGCCGATCGTCGCGGCAGCGCCGGAGTCGCGGAGCATGTGCTCGCGCTCCATCGGGCCGGCGTCGGCGGGCATCGGCACGACGGGCACGCCGGCGATCAACCCGGCAACCACGCCGACAACAGTGTCGAGCGTTGGCGTGGCGCGCAGCGCGACGGCCGGCATCCCCGCCAGCTGTCCGGCGACTGCGTTGGCACGTCGCACGAGTTGAGCCCACGACAACGATTCTCCGGCGACGCTGACCGCCGCGGCGTGATCGTCGAGCTCGCCCGCAAGCGTTGGGAACAGCATCATGACGGCTCCATCCGAACGACCACTTTGCCGTAGAGGTCGGGGTGTTGGGCGCGGACGAACGCATCGTGGATGTCGTCGAACGCGTACACCGAATCGATCAGCGGATGGAGGTCGGCGGCCTCCATGAATCGCACGAGTTGCTCGGTCTCGACGCGGCTCGCACCGCTCACACCGATGATCGAGATCTGCTTGTAGAAGAGCCGCCCCAAGTCGGCCGGCGGATTCGCCCCGGTCGTCGCACCGGAGACGATGATTCGGCCACCCGGGCGCAGGCTGCGCATGCTGTGGTTCCACGTCGCCTCGCCGACCGTCTCGATCACCAGATCGACCGGTGTCGAGGGCCGAGCACCCGTTTCGAGCACTTCGTGGGCGCCGAGGTCGAGGGCGCGCTGACGTTTGCTCGGCGAACGGCTGGTGACGACGACGCGCAGCCCTGCGGCGCGCGCCAGCGCCGCCGCAGCGGTCGCCACTCCGCCGCCTGCCCCCTGTATGAGAACGGTCTCGCCGGCCTGGGCCTGTCCACGTGTGAACAGCATCCGAAACGCCGTCGTCCACGCGACCGTGATGCAACCGGCTTCGGCCATGGTGAGATGCGCCGGCTTCGCCACGAGGTTTCGCAACGGCACGATGGTGTACTCGGCGAACGCTCCCGGGAAGCGTTCGGACACCAATGCCCTGTCGGGATCGAACGACTCGTCGCCATGGCCGGCATCGGGATCGCCGTACGATCCGGAGACCACGACCTCGCGACCGCTCTCGTCCCAACCGGCGATGTCGCACCCTAGAACCATCGGAAACTGATCCGCACGAACGCCGACCCCGCGCATCGACCAGAGGTCGTGCATGTTGATCGACGTGGCGCCGACACGCACGAGAACGTGGCCTTCCGGCGCAACCGGGTGCGGCCAATCGTCGCGAAGCTCCAGCATCGACAGCGGCTCGGTTTCGTTGATGCCGGTCGCGACCGCAGCTCTCACGTCTCCCCTTTCGGACCCTCGGATCGGTCGCGACACCGTACCTCTGAGAAACTCTCCGACCATGTTCGACAACCCGTGGGATCCACGCCAGCGCGACGACCTGTCACCGAACGAACGGGTCGTGCTGCACTTCATGAGCGATTGCATGCATGGCGACGATCTGTCGCTCGTCGATCGGTACGTCGCCGAGGGGTACATCCAACACACACCGGGAATCGGGCAAGGCCGCGAGGGCCTTCGCCACTACCTCCACGAAGTTGCGTGGAAGCGACCCGGGCGGCGCGAATGGCGTCCGATACAACTGTTCGCGAGTGGCGACTTCGTGATCCTGCACAAGCTGCTGCCGGCCGTCGTGATCGCCGACTTCTTGCGCTTCGACTCCGACGGGATGATGGCGGAGCACTGGGACGTCGTGCAGCCTCATCCCGAACCGGACTACGACCCGCTGCGTCCCTCCGTCGAGAACCTCGACCGGTTCCGCGCCGTGTTCGGTATCGCCGACTGACGCGCGCTATCCACCGTCAACGGGAAGGTTCGCGACGAGGTCGGCAACCGTTCGCAAGATCGTGCTACTGAGTGCCAACTGCGTTTCGGTGCGGCTGACGTCCGGCGAGGCGACGACGCGTTGCAGGATGAGATGGAGGTGATCGTTCGAGCGGGCGACGATCCGAACGAGCAGATCTCCGGAGCCGGTGACGGTGTGGATCTCGAGGATCTCGGGGATCGTGCGGAGGTGCGCGACGACGCGGATGTGCGACCCTTGCGAGATGGCGAGCGTGGTGAACGCCAAGACCCCGAGACCCGCTGCCGACGGATCGATGTCCGGGCCGTACCCGACAACGACCTTGCGGTCCTCCAGCCGGCGCATTCGCGTCAGCACGGTTCCGCGAGCGCAGTCGAGGACGCGTGCCAGGTCCGACACCGTCGAGTGAGGTGCGGAACGGAGCCGGCCGATCAGCCGGCGGTCCAACGAGTCGAGGCCTGATTCGCGCTCATCCAATGTGATCAGCCCGACCACGAGCGGAAGGCGCCGGATTGAACAGATCGCTCAACATCGGACCGATGATAGTGCAAGGTGACGACTGCTCTTGATCGGTACCCGCCAACTTGCTTTCATGACGGTATGTCGTACATCAAGAAGGTCGACCACATCACCTACGCCTGCGAGGCAGGAACCATCGAGAAGTGGGCGTGGTTCCACATCGAGGTCGAGGGCGGAACGTTGATCAATCGCATCGACGACGTGCGCCCCGGCGACCCCGACAGCAGCATGAAGATCTGGTGCATCGATTACGGCGACTTCGGCGTCGCACTGATCGAAGGCATCGACCGGGCGAAGAAGTCGCAGGTCACCAAGTTCGTCGATCGCCACGGCGATCACGCCTGCCAGCACGTCGCCTACGACACCTACGACCTCGAGGAGTTCCAGTCCCACATGCGCGAGCTCGGCGGGTCGGCGCGTGGTGGCACCCTCGTGCGCAACGATGGCTTCGGCATCTTGAAGCAGATGTTCGCCCGCGGTTACTCCGAAGGCGATGCTGCGGAGGCCACGTTCCCGGAGTACGTCCAGCGGCCGTCGGCGAACGATGCCGACGAAGTGCACATCACGTTCGCCGAAGAGACCGGCCGAGGTTTCTACGATCAGATCGAAGACGCTGTCGCGGCCG
>DASWRR010000633.1:0-2777 GCA_036403055.1 Ilumatobacteraceae bacterium
GATCTGCGGCTTGCCGCGTTCACGAGTGCGACAGGGTCGGCCGGCACCATCGCGGCCGGCGACAGGTTGAAGGACAGCTATGGGACGAAGATCGTTGCGGTCGAGGCGCTCGAGTGCCCGACGTTGCTGGAGAACGGGTTCGGCGAGCACAACATCCAAGGGATCGGCGACAAGCACGTCCCGCTGATCCACAACGTGATGAACACCGACGTCGTCGTGGCGGTCAGCGACCGCGCCACCGATCAACTGCAGGTGATGTTCAACACCGACGACGGACTCGGGTATCTGGCCGACCGACGGCTCGTGCCGCAGGCGATCCTCAAGACGCTCGAGCACTTCGGACTCAGCAGCATCTGCAACGTGCTTGCCGCGATCACGACCGCGAAGATGTTGAACCTCGGACCGGACGACGCGTTGATCACCGTCGCCACCGATGGCGCGGCGCTGTACTCGAGCGAGCGCGACAAGATCACAGCACGCGACTTCGGAGGCGGTTTCACCAACCTCGACGCAGCCGCGGTGTGGGGCGAACACCTCGCGAACGTTCCGACAGCGCACGCGATCGAGTGCTCCGAGCGCGATCGCACACGCATCTTCAACCTCGGCTACTACACGTGGGTCGAGCAGCAGGGGACTCCGTTCGAACTGTTCGAGGCCCGCCGCTCGCAGGATTTCTGGCGAGGCCTTCGGCGGTTCCTGCCGGTGTGGGACGACATGATCGACGACTTCAACGCGAGCGTCGCGCGGGGTTGATGCGATGTCTGCGCCATTGGCTGTCGGGTGGTCGTGCGCTGTCTGCGGTGCCCACGTCGACATAGCGACCGCACTGCAATGGAGATGTCCGAACGCGACCGGCGACGATCGTCATCACGCGCTGCAACTCGTACAAGGGATCGCGCCCTTGCGCGGCAGCGACGACACGAACCCGTTCATCGCGTTTCGCGACTACCTCGCGTGGGACGCCTTTGCTGCAGCCCACGGCGTCATTGAGCGCGATCGCAATGCGCTGATCGATCAGACCGGCGCGGACATCGCCGCGATCGCCGGCACGCCGTTCCACGTCACTCCGTTCGAGCGTGCCGATGCGCTCAGCGACGCGCTCGGGTTCGGCATCGACGGCGGCGTGTGGATCAAGGACGAGACGGGGCAAGTGGCGGGCAGTCACAAGGCGCGTCACCTGTTCACGATCTTGCTGCACCTCTTGACCGCGGAGGCGCTCGAGCTGACACCGTGGAGATCGACTGCCGACCGTCCGTCGCTCGCGATCGCGTCGTGCGGCAACGCAGCGTTCGCGGCCGCGACGCTGGCGACCGCAGCGAAGTGGCCGCTGCAGGTGTTCGTGCCCCCCAACGCCGACGCTGTCGTCCTCGCCCGGCTCGGCGAGCTCGGTGCCGACATCGTTCACTGCCCGCGCCGTTCAACCGATCGTGCGGGCGATCCGTGCATTCACCGCTTTCGTGAAGCGGTGACGGGTGGGGCGATCCCGTTCACGGTGCAAGGGACCGAGAACGCATGGTGCCTCGATGGTGGTCGGTCGATCGGATGGGAGATGGCGCGCACGTTCGAGGAGACCGTGGTCGGTCCGCCGCTCGACAGGTTGTTCGTCCAGGTCGGTGCCGGGACGTTCGCAGGGTCCACGATCGCGGGGTTCCGGATGAGTGGCGTCATGCCACGTCTTCACGCGGTCCAGACGCAGAGCTGCGCGCCGCTGCAGCGCGCCTACGCAGCTTCCTCGAAGCTCGGCGGCGCGCGCGTCGCGACCACTCGGTGGGCCGAGTGCATGTGGCCGTGGGAGCACGTCGGCGCGTCCGCCGCAGACGGCATTCTGGACGACGAGACGTATGACTGGATCCCGGTCGTGCGGGCGATGGAGGACGGCAACGGATCGCCGATCGTCGTGACCGAACAACACGTTCTCGAGGCAAACGATCTGGCGCGAACGACGACCACCGTCAACGCGTCGCACACGGGAACCGCTGGCCTTGCCGGGTTGATCGCGATCAACGATGACGTCGATCCTCACGAACGAGTCGCAGTGGTCTTCAGCGGAGTGAGCAGGTCGGTGTGATGAGCGGCGTCGATCGCGCCAAGCGCAAGCCGAAGCAGGCGACCTGGGAGTCGTGGGTCGAGCAGCAGATCCGCGTCGGGATGGAGCGCGGCGAGTTCGAGAACCTTTCTGGGAAGGGCAAACCGCTCGAGGGCATCACGACGTCGGATCGAGAGTTCCCGCGTGACGAGGATTGGTGGTTGAAGGCCAAGCTGCGCCGAGAACGACTCAGCTACCTGCCGCCGACCCTCGCGTTGCGCAAGGAGTTGGAGGAGGCGCTCGCCGCGATCGCGCAGTCGTCGCGTGAGGAGGTCGTCCGTCGCATCGTCGACGACATCAACCAACGGATCCGTGAGGTCAACCGTCGCGGCGCCGAAGGGCCGCCGTCGTCGCTGATGCCGCTCGACATCGAGGCCGTGGTGGGGAAGTGGCGAGCGCAGCGGGAGGACCGCACCGACGGGCGGTAGCGTGGGCGCCATGTTCGACATCACCCGTCCCATGGCACTCGACCCGGGCTTCGATCCGCGCAGCGACGTCTTCAACAGGCTGCTGAAGAACCGAGTGATCATGCTCGGGACCGACGTCAACGACGACATGGCCAACCAGATCTGCGCGCAACTGCTGTACCTCGAGGGCGAGGACGCAGCGTCCGACATCTGGCTGTACATCAACAGTCCCGGCGGTTCTGTCACGGCCGGCATGGCGATCTACGACACCATGCAGTTCATCT
>DASWRR010000634.1:0-3710 GCA_036403055.1 Ilumatobacteraceae bacterium
AGACGGTGATCGATCAAGCCAGCTGCAACGTCGACGCCAGCTGCATCAAGGGCGACTGCCCATCGTTCATCACCGTGAAGCCAGGCAAGGCCAAGAAGACAAAGCGCAGCGCGTCTGCCGGTGGCGATTTGCCCGAGCCCACGCGCGTCGTTCCCAACGACGTCGCGATTCGTATGCCGGGCATCGGCGGCACGGGCGTCGTCACGGTCAGTCAGGTGCTCGCGGCCGCCGCGCAGATCGCGGGGGTGGACGCGAAGACCGCCGATCAGACCGGTTTGTCACAGAAGGCTGGTCCTGTCGTGTCGACAGTGACGATTGGTGACCCGACGCCAGGTCAGATCGGTGTGCTGCTGGCCTTCGACGCGTTGGCGTCGTCGACGCCGTCGAACCTTGCCGGTCTCGATCCCGACAACAGTGTTGCGCTCGTGTCCACGAGCATTGCTCCGACGGGCCGGATGATCGGCAAGGTCGCGTCGCAAGGACTCGACCTCTCACCGCTGCGCGCCGAACTGGCGAAGCGCACGAACGCATCGCGCAACCTCTACGTCGACGCATCGCAGATCGTCACGGCGCTGCTCGGCAACGCAGTGACGGCCAACGTGTTCATGCTCGGCGCGGCGTACCAGGCGGGGTTCATCCCGCTGCCGGGTGAAGCGATCGAGCGGGCGATCGAGCTGAACGGAACCGCCGTCGAGGTGAACGTTGCGGCCTTCCGATGGGGTCGGCGTTGGACGGTTGATCCCGGCGAGGTCGAGAAGGCCGCTGGGGCCAGTGTTGCGTATGACCTCAAGCCGTATGTCGTCGAGGGCATCGACGACGCAGTGCTGCGCGAACTGGTCCAGCGGCGAGCCGGCGATCTCGTCGCCTATCAGAACGAACGGTACGCGGCCCGATACGTCGACACGGTCCTGCGTGCCCATCGAGCCGAGCAGTCCGCGGGCGGCGATGGCGAGTTCACCTCGACCGTCGCACGGCAGCTGCACCACGTGATGGCGTACAAGGACGAGTACGAAGTTGCCCGCCTGCTGCTCGCCGGTCGAGCGAAGGTGGCCGCCCAGTTCGGCGACGACGCCAAGATGACGTGGAACCTGTACCCCCCGATGCTGCGTTCGATGGGGCTCGGCCACAAGTTGCGTTTCGGCTCGTGGTCCGTGCCCGTCATGTCGACGCTGCGTCGGATGAAGGGTCTGCGCGGGAGCGTCCTCGATCCGTTCGGCCATTCGAAGGTGCGACGGACCGAGCGCGCGATGGTCGACGAGTACACGGCCTTGGTCGACGAGGCGTCGGCGATGTTGCCGACCGACTCGGCGAAGGCACTCGAGCTCGTCGGTCTCATCGACCAGGTGCGCGGGTACGAAAGCGTCAAGATGGCGAACGTCGAGCGTTACCGCGCCGCGTTGGCGGAGGCACGCTCTCCGCAGACCGTTCGGTAGCCGCTCGTTACTGGAGGACGCTCTCGGGCCATTGCGTGTCCGCGACGAATGCGTTGACCCTGTCGACGCATTCGCTGCGGTCGTAGACCCCGTAGAGCGCCTGCTTCATCCGTGGCGGGTCGCCGAAGAAGAACAGTTCGTAGTGCGACTGGCGTCCGCCGAATGCGCTGATCGACATGTCCCACGCGAGGCGGAACAGCGCGACTCGTTCTTCCGCTGAGCTCGCGGCACCCTGCAAGTACTTCGCGATGTCACCGCCGCGCGGCCCGTCGAAGTCCGCTTCAGTCGGGATCGTGATCAGCCCGCTCGTCGTGATGAGTTGCATGATCTCGACGAGTCGCTTGTACACGCCGGGGTACCAGTTGCGAGCGGCGTCCAGCGGTGGGCGCGCCGGCGTCATCACCCCGTACTTGTTGATCGTCGCTCCTGCCTCGCTCGCGATCTTGAGACCCTTCATGATCTCGAGGATCATGATCACCTCGGCGACCATGTGCTGGACGTGCGGAGCGTCGCCCGAACCGACCATGTCGATCGCAGCTTGGATCACGCCGAGAAACGCTTCGGTCTTGGCGATCTTCAGGTTGACGACCTGGTGCGCCATGTGCAGGACCGCGCCGGTTTCCGCGTAGGCGCGATTGGCGAGCTCGACATCGTTCATCAACAGCACGCGCTCCCACGGGACGAGCACGTCATCGAAGTAGACCATGGCATCCATCTCGTCGAACCGGGATCCCAGCGGATGATCACGGTGGCTTCGACCGAGATCGAGCGGCTCGCGGCACTGGAAGGACAGCCCCGGCGTGTTGTTGGGAATCCCGAAGGCGAGCGCGTACGGCTTCATCTCGTCGCCGCCCTTCACGACCGTCGAGGGGAAGATCAGGATCTCGTCACTGATCGGCAGCGTCGCCAGCATGCGCGCCCCGCGAACGATGATGCCGTCCGACGTCTCACGCACCACGCCGAGCGCGATGTACGGATCGTTCAACTCGAACGCTTGCTTGCGCTTGTCGACCTGCGGATTCGTGAGGGCGTGGGTCAACGCAAGGTCGTTCTCGCGGACGTACTCGAAGTAGTTCCTGGCGTTGTCCGCGAACTGCGGGCGGCACTGCCCGAAGTACTCGGCGGCAGTTCCAGCGCCCATCAGGTTCACGTTGAGGTAGTCGGGCATCCGCCCCATGAAGCCGAGGCATGCGTCGGCCCACACCTTGTGCATCGCCGACCGACGCTCGAGGTCCTCGCGCGTCCGTGGCACGATGAAGCTCATTCCGACTCGGTCGCCGGTGGTCGGCGACGGGAACGTCATCGTGTCCACGAGGTCGGGCCGATGCTGCAGTTCGTACAACGCAGCGAGGGAGTGCGCTGCGTTCGCGGTGCGTGGATGCGTCGTCGGATCGGCAACGAGCTCGCCTTCGACCCACATCGTCGGCGGTTCCGACCGCAGCCGCTCGAGTACCTGCTTGCCGTTGCGTGCTCCCATGCGTCGTGACCCTTCTCTTCGTGTTCTATAATCGAATCAATGATTCGGAATCCGAACGAGACCATAGCACCTTCGCAAACGCTCGATCGAGGCCTCGCGTGTCTCGAGTTCATCGCCGGCGCTGAGCAGCCGGTGACGGTGGACGCCGTGGCCGCGGCGCTCGGCCTTCATCGCTCGATCGTGTACCGCCTGCTGCGCACGCTCGAAGGCCGTCGACTGATCGAACGTGACGGCGACGGTGACGGTCGCTATCTGCCCGGCCCGTATCTCGCCGTGCTCAGCCGTTCGGTTCGGCGCTCGCTCCGCGCCGCGGCCGCATCCGTCCTCGTCAACCTTGCCGAGGAACTGCAGATGACCGCGTTCCTCGTCGTCGCCGATGCCGACGAGGCGGTCACGATCGACAGCGTCGAGCCGACGTCGCTCGACGCGCACGTCGCGTACCGGCCTGGCACCCGTCATCCGATCGATCGGGGAGCGCCCGGCATCGCGCTCCTCGCCGGCCGGCCGCCCGTACCCGACGAACGTGCCGAGATCGCCGCGGCCCGTCGAAGGGGCTGGGCGCAAAGCCGGGCCGAGGTCATTCCCGGCATGGCATCGATCGCCGCCCCGATCGCCGACGAGGGAGCGATCGCGGTCCTGTGGCTCGCCGGCAACCCGGTCGACACCACCCTCGTCGCCGCCCGCCTCGTCACCGCCGCCGCCGACATCCGCCACCGCCTCGCCCTCGACCCGGCCCCCATCGTCTGATCCCGCAGCGATTTCGCGCCCGGTCTGCCCCCGCCCTGGACGAGGCGCCGGCC
>DASWRR010000635.1:0-4556 GCA_036403055.1 Ilumatobacteraceae bacterium
TGTCGCGCAAGCCCTTGGCTCGCTTCGAGCGAGTCTGCGGTCAGTCGTCGTCGTTGATCGTCACGGTCGCGAACGGAGTGGCGATAGTTGCGCCGGTCACTGAGATGAACTGGTACTGGAAGGTCTCGAGCGGCTCGGCCGTGATGTCGTCGACGAGCTGTGTCTCGATCACCTTGGTGGTCTCGCCAGGCGCGAACGTGAGGTAAGCGACTCTTCCCACGTAGTCGAACGAACCGCCATTGGTCGCCGTCTGATTCTCGACCGTGTAGTTCAGGTTCACGGGCTTGGCCGACGGTGCGCCGAGCGTGACGACGACGTCGGCGAAGCCATCTGCCTCGCTGACAGTCGCGTCCGCCCCCGACACCAACGGATTGGCCGAGACGAGGGCATCCGAGGCACCGATGGTCACGGTTGCGCTCATGATCGGTGCCCCACCCGCAATGGTTGCCCCGATCGGCTTGGAGAACTCGACCGTGAAGGTTTCGGCCCCCTCCTTATCAGTGTCGTCGATGATCGGGATCTGGACCGTCTGGGCGGTGTCGCCGGGAGAGAACGAGACGGTCCCGGCCGTCGTGTTGAAATCGGAGCCCTCCGTCGCTGATCCACTGACTGTCCTGTAGTTGGCACTCACTTGGGTGGTCGTCGATCGCCCGTTTGGCCCGCCCAGGAGCACATTCACGGTCGCAACGCCGGCCTTCTCATCCACCGTCGTGTTGAACACGTACAGCGGTGGTACGTCGACGATCGTGTCGTTGTCGATGATGGTCACCTGCGCAGTCGGCACGGAGATCGTCGCCCCGACCGGCTGGAAGAGCGTGTACAGGAACGTCTCGAGCGGTTCGGCGACGCTGTCGTCGATCACCTGGGTGTGGATGACCTTGCTGGTTTCACCCGGCGCGAACGTAAGGAACCCAACGAGCCCGACGTAATCGAACTGGGGGCCGTTCACAGCGGTCTGGTTGTTCACGGTGTAGCTCACGGTGATCACGGTTGCTGCCGGAGCGTTCAACGTGACGGTGGTGTCGGCGAAGCCATCGGCTTCCGACGCGATCGTGTCGCTGGTGCTGATCGTCTCCTCGACCGGCCCGACCGTCGTCGGTGTCGGTGTTGTGGTCACCGTCGTGGGTGTTGGTGCCGCAGTCGTCGAGACAGTACCGGCGCTCGACGTCGTCGTCGCCTCGGTCGTGATCGTCGACGCAGTTGTCGCCAATGACGTCGTCGCGGTGGCATCCGCGTCTGAGGAGACGACCGTGATGCCGGTCGACCCCGAGCACGCCGTGCATGTGACGACGATGGCGACGGCACCGATCGTCAAGGCGCGCGCTGTCCAGACCCGCTTCGGTCGCAGCCGCCCCTCCATGTCTCTCCCCTGTCGAACGAGTTGAGCACGTCCCCGCGACGTCGCAAGTGTCCGTGGGTCGATAGTGGACTGGGCCGGCATTCATGTCAACCAGATCATTTGCATGGGTCGTCGAGAGCCGCCGCTATCCAATTGCGATCACCCTCTGTGATGGCACCACGTTCAGGTAGACAGAACCCGTCGCGGCCGTCAGTGTGCGGCCCGGTGTGGCACGGCCATCCCCGTCTCCCTCCGTCGTGTCGATCGTTGCCAAACCTTCGAGTGATTCGGTAGTCGTCGGCGTATTGGAAGAAACGGGCCGACAAGGAAGTGAGACGACGAAGAGGGACGCAACCGCAACTAAGTGCCGATGTGCAGGCGTTGCACGAGGGCGTCGTACCAGCCGCCGATCAACAAAACGCCGAGACTGAACATGACAATCGGCGACACCGCCGATGCCCCACGGCCGATGCTCCGCACACGTCGCCCAACGCTCGGGCGGTGCGGGAAAGAGAGTGCGAGGAATGGCGTCAGCACCCCGCAGGCGAACGCAAAGAGGAGCCACGACCCCCGCCAGACCGAACCCGAACCTCTGGCTGCGGCGAGCGATCGCCACTTCTTCTTTCACACCACTCACACCCTCGATTACGCCATCGTCCTCGACGGCGAGATCTGGGCGATGATGGACGAAGGCGAGACGCTGATGAAGCGCGGCGATGTGTTGATCCAACGAGCCACCAACCACTCGTGGTCCAACCGGACCAACCGAGACTGCAACATGGCCTTCGTCCTCATCGACGGTGCCAGGGGCGGACGGGACTGAACTTCTCGTCACCGCACCCGGCCACAAACGCATCAACGCGTCTACTCGCGCGGCAGCGTGCGGAGCGTGGAAGCGAGGCGATGCGCGGCTGCCCCTAGAGGAGAGTTGTCGTCGAGGTCTCGCGTCACGAGCGACCAGGAAATCGGCGGAGGCGTTGGTTCGAGGGGGATCGTCACGATGCTTGGACTCGCGGGCACTATCCACCGCGGGAGCACCGAAGTCCACAAGCTGTTCGCGACCACATCGAGCAGGACGGCGATCGACTCGATCCGCAGGATGCGTTTGGGCCACACCTGTCGAGGGGCGAAGAACGTCGCGTGTTCGAACCCGGCTTGGGGTGTCGTGCTGTAGGTGACGTAGTCGGCGTCGGCGAACTCGTCGGCGGTCACCTCCGCGTGTTGTGCGAGTGGGTGTTTGCTCGAGACCACGGCGACGAGGTGGTCGTCGAAGAGTGGGTGGGATCTGGGTGCGACAGCGGAGACGTTGGGGGTGATGACTGCGTCGGCGCGGCCGTCGAGCACCATGCTGAGTCCGTCACCGGCGGGACTGCGGACTACTTCAATGGTTGCCGCGTCCGTAACGTCGTCGAGGCCGGCGAGCACGGTAGGTAGCCACCAGCACATGTCGTGAACGTCGATGGCGAGTTGCAGGGCAGGCTGGCGCGCGCTGCCAATCCATCGAGCGTCCGCCTCGGCAGCATCGAGCGCGCGCTCGCTCGTTTGCGCCGCTTGTACCAGACGCTGCGCTGCTGGTGTCAGCGCCACTGTTCGCCCGTCGCGGGTCGTCAGTGGGAAGCCGAGGCGCCGTTCGGCCTCGCGCAATCGCTGGCTCGCTGCCGATTGAGTGATGAACAGATCGGTCGCAGCAGCGCTGACCGTGCCTCTTCGATCCAGCGCGACGAGCAACTGGTAGTGGGCTCGATCCAACCCCGACACAGTAGCGATGCTACTGCAAAGGCGATGAAACTCTCACTTGTCTAATTCTTCGTCAACTTCGATACTGCATTCCATGACGATCTGCTCCGACATACGGCCCTCGCTGGCGGCGATGGTCGACACCACTCAGTACCCGTTGGATGAACCTGGCAGCGCTCGTCTTGCCGAGATCGTCGCCGATGTGCGCCAGCAGCTGGCAGCAGTCGGCTGCGCCCGGTTGCCCGCCTTCGTCCAGCCCACAGCGCAGCCGACGCTCACCCGCGAGACCGAAGGTGTGGCCCATCACGCGTATCGCATCTGCCAGGAGATCACTCCATACGCGGACCACGGCGAGGGCGAATGGCCAGCCGATCATCCACGCCGGCGCGTCGGCACGATGACCAACGGGTTCGTCGGCAAGGACCTGATCCCCGACGACACCATGATTCGAGCCTTGTACGACAACGAGGCGTTTCAACGCTTTGTCGCCGCATGCCTGTCGATCGATCGGCTGCATCAGTTCGCCGATCCGATCCGCGGGCTCGTCGTCAACGTCATGGACGACGGCACCCAGATGCCGTGGCACTACGACGCCAACGAGTTCATCGCTAGCTTGATGACGAAACGAGCCGTCGCCGGCGGCGCCTTCGAATACTGCCCCGACCTCCGCACCCCCGGCGACGAGCGGTACGACGACGTGCGCCAAGTGCTGGATGGAAGTCGAGATCGCGTTCGCCGCCTCGAGCTCGAGGTCGGCGATCTGCAGTTGTTCAAAGGTCGATACTCGATGCACCGGGTCACCCGAACACATGGTGAGCGACACACCGTGCTGTTCGGCTTCTCGGAGCTGCCCGGCTACATCGGCGGCGTCGAGAGCACTCGAATCGGATACGGCCGCGTCACGCAAGCCCACATCGACGCAGAACATGGCCATGCCGACGGTCTGGCCGGCTGATGCAGCCGTTCGAGGATTCCAGTCGCGGGCAGATCGTTCCCGACTTCTGCCTCTCCGCCGAGATCGATCGCCGCGCCGCGCGGGAGCGTCTCGCCCGGCTGCGCTCGACCCTCGCGACGCACGATGTCGGCGCAGCGATCTTCTTCGACGCCGTCAACATCCGCTACGCGTGCGGCGTTCGCAACATGCAACTCAACACCACACGAAACCCTGGACGCTACGTGTTCGTTCCGGTCGAAGGACCCGTCGTGCTCTTCGAATACCGCGGCTGCGCCCATCTGGCAGACGGCTATGACACCGTTGACGAGATCCGCGGCGCACGTGGGCTCCACCCGTTCTACGGAGGCGATCACTACCGACGACACCTTGCTGACTTCGTCGACGACATGCGCGTGCTCATGACCCGCTGCGGTCTGCGCGGACAACGGCTGGGCATCGAGCGCTCACCGATCGAGGCCGTCCCCGCGTTGATGGCTGCCGGTTTCGACGTCGTCGATGCCTCGCCGATCATCGACCGTGCCAAGT
>DASWRR010000636.1:0-4414 GCA_036403055.1 Ilumatobacteraceae bacterium
AGCTGAGTGGCGTGCTGCCGCTCGATCAGACGACGCTCGTGAGCGTGCAAGCCGACAAGTGCAGCGTCGAATGGCGCCGCCAGCTCGCCGACCTCCTGAAAACCTGACCGAGTGTTTCGCGCCCGCGAGCGGTCATCGGAGTGTCACGCGCCCATACGGCGCGCGCCAAACACTCGGACGGGTTCAGACGGCGGCAGGGGCGTCGACGCCGAGCTCGAACTTGAGGTACTCCTCGCCGGTGTCCTCCCAGTCCTCGAACTGGATGACGCCCATCTCCTCGAAGCGACGACGTAGCCACTTGTCGTTGCGGTCGAGCAGGCCGAGCTTCTTGCAGTTCGGCACGATCTTCGAGAACAGCATCGATTGGAAGACGCCACGGGTCGGGTCCTCCAGGACGAGCGGGACGATGTCGCGAACCTTGACGTCCATCCGCTCCCAGACCTCTTGCTGCATGAACCGGTCGCGCATCCGGATGGCTGCCTCGAAGGCGAACTCCTGGCGATCCTTCATCTCGGCATCGCTCAAGGAGTCGTAGACCTCCTTCAGCGAGAGGACACCGAACGCAACGTGGCGGGCCTCGTCGCTCATCACGTAGCGCAGCAACTGCTTCAGCAGTGGCTCGTTGGTGAACTGGTGCATGAACCCGAATGCGGCGAGCGCGAGACCTTCCACCATCACCTGCATACCGAGGTACGTCATGTCCCAGCGGCTGTCGTTGACGATGTCGTCGAGCAACATCCGCAGGTGCGAGTTGATCTGGTACTTGCCGCCGAGCTTCTCGTCGAGGTAACGGGCGAAGACCTCGACGTGGCGAGCCTCGTCGACGACCTGTGTGCTGGCGTAGAGCTTGGCGTCGTACCACGGCACCGTCTCGACGATCTTCGCGGTGCACAGCAGCGCACCCTGCTCGCCGTGCATGAACTGGCTGAGGCTCCAGTTACGGCTCTCGACGCCGAACTCGAGCCACTTCTTCTCGTCCCACTTCTCGACCGGCGTCCCCACGTACACGCTGGCGTCGATGCCGGTCCCGATCAGCGCCTGATCCTCGGCGACCGTCTTCTCGATGTCGACCTCGGTGTCCCACGGCAGATCGGTGGTCGCGTTCCACTGGCCGACCTTGGCCTTCTCGTACAGCTTGCGCAGCGCCGGCCGGCTGAGCGAGTAGTCCCACGTGAAGATCGTGTCGGCGTTGTCCTTGACGATGTGCGCGATCTCGTTCGGATCGTGCGTCGGGATCGCCAGGATGGCATCGATGTCGTTGATCTCGGCGCGGCCGATGATCGATTCGTTGTCGTTGTGCGTGACAGTCATGGGTCAGCTCCTGATCAGAGATGGCTGGAATGCGGGGAGGATGAAGGTTTGGATGAAGGCTCTGGCGGATTCGGGCTCGCCGAGGTCGACTTGCTCCGACGGCGCGAGGAAGTAGCTGATGACGAGACGGCTCAACAGCTCGACCACGCGAGCACCCTCGGCCCGTGGCAGGTAGCCGTCGACCAAGGGCGCGAGGAAAACAGTCGCGACACCGATGATCCGCGGCAGCCCCTCGACCGTCAACTGGCCGAGCGTGTCGCCGGGCTCGCTCGCGAGCATCAGCGACAGGTGCTGGTCGGCGCGCAGTTCGTGCGTCGCATGCATCACACAACGAACGAGCAGGTCCTCGAAGTCGTCAGCACCGTCGAGGTGGACGCTGAGCCGTGTGAAGAACTCTTCCAGCTCTCGCACCCTCAGTGCCTCGAACAACACGTCCTTGCCACCGGGAAACATCCTGTAGAGCGTCGCTCGCGACACCCCGGCCTCGTTGGCGATGTCCTCGATCGTGACCTTGGCCAGGCCCCAGCGTTCGCAGCACGACTTCGCCGCGTCCAAGACACGGAGCTCCGCTGGATCGAGACTCATCGGTGAGACAGTAAGACACTTCGTGTCTCACCGTCAAGGGGTCAAGCGAACCAACTTCGTCACAGTGCGGGTCACAGCCGTCCGGCCTCGATGATTCGCTGAACGAACGCCTTGGTGCGGTCCTGTTGCGGGTTCTCGAAGATCTGCTCGGGCGGCCCTTCCTCGTGGATGACGCCTTCGTGCAGGAAGCACACCTTGGACGACACCTCCTTGGCGAATCCCATCTCGTGCGTCGCCAGCATCATCGTCATGCCGTCGGCCGCGAGATCACGGACGATGTTGAGGACTTCACCGACGAGTTCGGGGTCGAGCGCGGATGTGATCTCGTCGAGCAACAGCAGCCGTGGTTCCATCGCGAGCGCCCGAACGATGGCGACGCGCTGCTGCTGGCCGCCCGACAACCGGTCGGGATACTCCTTCGCCTTCTCGTCGAGCCCGATCCGCTTCAGCAATGCGATCCCGCGCTCCTCGGCCAAAGCCTTCGTGAACCCGAGCACCTTCACCGGCGCGAGCGTGATGTTCTGGATCACCGTCATGTGTGGGAACAGGTTGAAGCTCTGGAAGACGATCCCGACCTCGCGCCGCAGCGCGTCGACGTCGATGCCCCTCCCGCTGACCCGGTCGCCGCCCAGTTGGATCTCGCCGCTGTCGACCGTCTCGAGTTGGTTGATGCATCGCAGCATCGTCGACTTCCCACTACCCGACGCCCCGATGAGACACACCACTTGGTGCAGGTCGACATCGAGGTTGATGCCGCGCAGCACTGGGTTGGTGCCGAACGTCTTGTGCACGTCGCGGAGCTCGAGAAACGACATCGCTAGCGACCGGCCAGTGTCTTCGCCTGCTGACGGCGGATCAGACCGTCGAGCCAGCGCGTGAACGGAATGGTGACCAACAAGAACAGCAACGCCGACATCGCGTACGCGGCGAGTGTGCCGCGCGAGTTGTTGACGAACCGGGCACGGCTGACGACGTCGAGCACACCCAGCGCGTTGATCAACGACGTGTCCTTCTGCAAGCCGATGAAATCGTTCAGCAGCGGCGGGATGACGCGTCGAATCGCCTGCGGCACGACCACATGACGCATCGTCTGAGAGTGCGACAATCCGAGTGAGCGCGCCGCCGCGGTCTGGCTCCAGTGAACGGACTCGATCCCGGCGCGGTAGACCTCGGACACGTACGCGCCGTACGTCAGGGTCAGAGCCAGGATCGCGTAATCCATGTCCGAGAAGCCTCCGAGGATCGGCACATGTGCCTGCGGCAATCCGAGCCCGATGATGAGGATCACGAGCAGCGCTGGAATGCCACGGAAGACGTCGACGTACACCGTCATGAGCAAACGGACGGGCTTGCACGCCGGACCAGGCAGCAGCCGCATCACCGCGACCACGAGCGCCCACACGAGCACGATCATCTCGGCGATCAGGAACACCTGGACGTTGATCCAGAAACCCTTCAGCAACGACTTCCAGGCGCGGCTGTCTGTCACTGTTGCCCAGCCGAAGAACACCTGCGACACCGCGTGGTGATTCGTGATCAGCAACCAGACGAGGAAGGCCACGATGTAGACCGACAGTCCGACGCCGACGGCGTACCACGACCAGTCGCGGGCGCGCTCACCCTCGCGGCGCGCCGACTCGATCTCGCCCTCGCGAGCCAGCCGCGTGGCTCGCAACGAGTGGATCAGCGCGGGGATGCCCGCTGGTGGGAACAGCAACGCAATGGTGGCGACCTTGCGATAGGTGAGCACCCGACCGACCCGCCGCAAGGCGGGCTGATCGGGTGCTGCCACCAGATTGCTCAACGTACGCTCAGGCCGAGGGAACGTCGACGAACGGAACGGTCGACGGGTCGCCGCCGAGGTACTTCGCGATCAGCGCATTGATCGAACCGTCGTCGATGAGGCCTTGGATGATCGGATCGAAGATCGCCTTCTTGCCGCTTCCCTTACCAAAGACGGCTCCGTACTCTTCGCCCGTCTTGAACTGGCCGGCGACCTCTTCCTTGCCACCGGACTGCGCCGCCTGGCCGAGGTTGATGGGCGTGTCCATGATCACGGCGTCGATGGTGCCGGCGGACAGGGCGGCGTACGCCGACGCGAGATCGGGGAACGACTTGAGCTTGTCCAGCTTGTGGGCCGGCACGTCGCCGCTGACGAACGCCTCACCTGTCGTCGACGCCTGAACCCCGACGGTCAACTTCTTGACGTCGTCCCAACTCTTGACCGAAGTGCCTTTGTTGACGAGCAATCCCTGGTCGGCCTTGAAGTATCCAACCGAGAAGTCGACGACCTTGGCGCGGTCGGGTGTGATCGTGACCTGCGAGAGGATGATGTCGTAGCTCTTCGGGTCGATCTGGCCGGCGACGACCGCGTCAAAGTTCTCATTGCGGAACTCCATCTTCAAGCCGCACCACGAGGCGATCATGTTGCCCATGTCGTACTCGATGCCGCTCTTGATCGCGTCGGGGTCGACCTCGGCCTTCGAGGTTCCCCAGAAGTTCGGGCCCGGAAGGCTGG
>DASWRR010000637.1:0-8782 GCA_036403055.1 Ilumatobacteraceae bacterium
TCGCGCTCGATCGCTGCGGCCGACGACGTGTGCTTGACTACTCCTGCCTCGACGGACCACTGCACGAGATCGTCCGGATCGCGCAAGTCGTCTCGTGTGAACGTCGGGCGGGCGTTGACGGTGTTGATGAAGTCGAGCACCACGTGGTTGGCGCCGAAGTCGAACGGTCGGCGGCCGAGGCTCGAACTCATCGCCGGACTATACCTGATCGGATCCTGCTGGGCGGTAAGTCGGGGCTCGTTGCGCCGGGAGATGAGCGACGCGGTCGTACGAGGCCCGTCGTGGGATCGTTGATCTCCGCCGGAAACATCAGTATCATCTCGGCGGGCGGAGACCCGTTCGGAGCCGGCTGCCCGGTTTCGTTCAACTCGGAGGAACGCCCACATGATCACCAGCGCTCTGGGACAGCTCAAAGCCATCAGCCGGGTTGCGTTCTACCTCTTGGTCGCGTTCTTGGTGATCCGGCTGTGGCAAGACCCGGCAGGCAGTGCCGACGCGACCGTCAACTTCGTCGGTTCAATCGGATCCTTCTTCGCTGACGCGATCGACAAGCTCTCCGAGTTCGTCAAGAGCCTCGGGAAGTGACCGGCCGCTGCGAGAGGCAGCGATCAGGTTGCGAGCGCTTCCCGTCGACCTCGAGGTCGAACACCAGAGCCAGACGGAGGTAGCCCACAACGTCGTGGCCAGCGCGACGTGGAGTGCGACGAGCGGGGCCGGCACGCCGTTGGCGTACTGCAGATAACCGACGCCGCCCTGAGCAATGGCAACGCACATCCAGACGGTCAAGGGCGCGTCGAGCACCTCGCGATCGCGAGGCCTGCGCCGCAGGTGCCACAGCAGGCTCAGCGCCATTGCAACAGCGACCCACACGATCACGCTGTGGATGCGAGCGACCCACGTGATCGACAAGAAGGTGAACCGCCGAGCCTTCTCGTCGCCGGCGTGCGGCCCCGTTCCAGTCACGACCGTCCCGGCCACGATCGCCGCGGCCGTCCACATGACGACCAACCGCAGCCGGTGCCGGGTGCGCGGCACGACCGTGCTGACCCGCTTCGAGCCGTCTGGTTCTCGCGATCGCACAACGAGAACCACCGCGATCGCAACGAGGACCATCGAGAGCACGAAGTGCATCTGGACGGCAACAGGGTTCAGCTTCGTCCACACCACGACAGCGCCGAGCACACCCTGAGCAGGGATGCCGGCCACCAGCGACATCGAGAGCACGAGCAGATCTCGGCGCCGCGGTCGTCTGAAAAAGGCACCCAACGCGGCCAGCACCACGGCGAGGCCGACGACGAACGTGAACAGACGGTTGATCTGCTCGATCGCCGAGTGCTGGGACGAGACGTCGACGAGGCTCTGGTTGTTGCAGTTGGGCCAGTCGCTGCATCCGAGACCACTGCCCGTCAGGCGCACGGCCGCGCCGGTGACGACGATGATCGCGACGAGGGCCAACGCCACGACACAGATCTTGTGGAACTCATCGGGGGTGAAACCCTCGGATCGAACCCGCTTGATCAACTGTCGGAGCCGCACCACACCGTCAGACTACGGTCGCTTGCTGTGCTCAGCGGCTACGACGATCTTCCGATTCATCAAGCGCCGGTGCCTGTGGCGCAGACGGCGACGTCGGACGTCAACTTCTACGATCGGTACTTCTTCAACGGCTACACCCGAGATGGCGGTTCGTACTTCGCCGTCGCCATGGGGTTGTACCCGAACCGGCATGTGGCCGACGCGGCGTTCAGCATCCTCGACGAGGGCCAGCAGATCAGCCTCTTCGCATCGCAGCGAGCCCCGGCAGATCGGCGTGACGCGACCCATCTCGGGCCGATCCACGTCGACATCGACGAACCGCTGCGAGTTGCCCGCATCACGGTCGACTCCCGCGAGCACGGCGTTCGTGCCGCGCTGACGTTCACGGCGCGCTCTGCCCCGATCGAGGAGCCGCACTACTCGCTCGACGTCGGAGTGCGGAGAATCTTCGATTCCACCAGATTCACACAGTTCGGTTCATGGGACGGATGGTTCGAGGTCGACGGCCGACGTCGTGAACTGTCGACTGCCGAGTCGTGGGGATCCCGCGATCGATCGTGGGGCGTTCGCCCGGTTGGCGAGCCGGCGTCGACCGGCGCACCGGTCTCGACCCCGCAGTTCTACTGGCTGTGGGCCCCCGTCAACTTCACTTCACTGTGCACGCACTTCGACGTCAACGAGTACGACGACGGACGCCGATGGCATCAGGTCGGGGCGATCGCCCGCACTGACGGCACGCTTCCCGCGATCATGCAGTCAGTCGACTACCGGGTCGAGTGGCGAACCGGAACTCGATGGGCCAAGGCGTTCGAGTACGTCCTCGTCGACGCCCACGAGCGTGTTCACACCGTGACGTTGCAACCTCGATCGGAGTTCCACATGGGCGGTCTCGGGTACGGCCACCCGCGTCACGGTCACGGCATGTGGCAAGGTGAATCCGCTACCGCGCTCGAGCGGATCGCGGTACCGGTCGATGACCCGTGCGCCCGGATCAACGTTCATGTCCAGGCGCTCTGCGACGCGACCTACGCGGGTCCGAACGGCGAGACCGAGCGGGGCCTCGGGATCCTGGAGCAACTCGCGGTCGGGGCCCACCCGACCGGCCTGAGCGGTGTCCTCGATCCGTACGGCTCGTGACGCCCGAGCGCGGCGACGTGTCATGCCTCGACGGAGTTGCAGCGATAGCGTTCGCGACAGTGAAGAAGCCAACGGTCGCGGAGCGAAGAAACGAGATCCTCGAGACCACATGCGAAGTCGTGATCGAGCGAGGCTTTGCCGGCACCCGCATTGCTGATGTCGCCAAGCGTCTCGACGTCTCGAGCAGCCTCATCCACTACCACTTCGATTCGAAAGAGCAACTGCTCGCCGAAGCCTTCGCCCACTACGCGAACAAGGACGTCGCGGAGATGGCCGGCGAGATCGAAAGCGCTCCGACCGCGCTCGGGAAGCTCGAGCGGGTGATCCAGAACTACGTGCCGGAGGGCAGCGACGACGTCGAATGGATGTTGTGGATCGACGGCTGGGGTGAGGCGTTGCGCAACCCGATGATGAAGAAGATCAGCCAGCAGCTGGACGAGCAGTCGGCCGAACTGTTGGCTCGCATCATTCGCATCGGCGTCGAGTCGGGCGAGTTCACGTGCCCCGATCCAGTTGCAGCGGCAATGCGGCTCACCGCCCTTGTCGACGGACTCGCGGTGCAGTTCGCAGCGCACGACGGGATGATGAACCGTGATCAGCTCATCGGTCATGTCCGGTTCGCTGCCGGTTCCGAGATCGGCGTGCCGGTGTGGCAGTTCGACGGAGCGGAGCTATCGCACATCGTTCGTCCGCCGGCACCCGGCATCGATGCCGAACTGCGACATCTCGTCAGCAGCTACTGCGATGCGGTGAACCGGGGCGACATCGCGGCGTTCACCAAGACATGGGCGGACGACGCGACGTGGAACCCGAACGACAGCGCGATCACCGGCCGCGAGTCCATCGTCGCTGCGTTCGAGGCGGTGAGGACCGACACCGAGTGGATCGTGCAGTCGGCGCCGCTGATGGTCTTCGAGGTCGATGAGGCAGAAGGCACTGGCACAGGACGCGTCACGATTCAAGAGCGCTCGAAGAAGCGCAAGAACGCCAAGCCGACAACGATGCTCGCGACGTATCACGATCAGTACGTTCGGCGCGATGGGACATGGTTGTTCTCGGATCGCCGTCTGGAAGTTGTCGAACGTACGTAGGTACGACGCCGGCGGCGTGCGTCAGGGCCGGATCTCGTAGAACGCGTTGACGCTGTGTTCGACATCGAGCTTGCGAAAGCGCGTGAAGCCGGCGCGCTGCGCCATCGACCTCGCCGTGTTCCCTGACAGGCCGAGTGTCCCGAGTCCCGCGCCGCCTGGCTCGCTGAGTGCCGACGACATGCAACTCAGCACGCTGATGCCGTACATGAGCGACGCCATCGGGTTCTTGCGGACGTTCTCCTCGAACGTGTCGAGCGCCTTGATGTCGACCAACAACCACGTTCCGTCGGGTGCCAGCGCGGCGTGAATCGAGTTCATCATCTCCTGTGGATGAGTCATGTCGTGAACGCAATCGAACGTCGTCACGACGTCGATGCTGTGGTCATCAGGCAGGGGCGACTCGCGAGGATCGACGAAGGTCGCGTTCGCGACACGTGCTTCAGCCTGCTTGGCCTTCGCGCGTCGAAGCGCGTGCTCGGAGATGTCGTACCCGACGAATGTCGATTGCGGGAACGTCTTGGCCATCAGCAGCACCGCGCTTCCGGCGCCGCATCCCACATCCGCGACGCTTGCCCCGGCCGTGAGGCGTTCGACGACACCATCGAGCGCTGGCAGCACCGTCGGGACGAGGTGGGCGTTGTTCCAAGGTTCGAAGCTGCGCTCGATCCCGACGGCGCCATCGGGCCCGTGGCTGTCGTAGTCGTGACCGAGCCCCGTCACGAAGCTCTCGCTCACGATGCGCAGTGATTGCATCAGCTCGGGAAGCCGGTGGAACATCCCCATCCCGAACGCCGGATGCTCGCGCGTCGCGAGCACCGCCTCGGCCTCCGGCGACAACGAGAACCGCTGCTCGCCGTCCACATCGATCAAGCCAGCGGCCGCCTGGTTGTACGCCCACTCTCGAACCCAGCGCTCGTCGAGACCGGCGCGGACGGCAAGCTCGCCCGAGGCGAGCGGCGTTGCCGCGGATCGCATCGCCGCGTACAAGCCGAGTTGGTCACCGAGGTGCACCATGCCGGCCGTGACGGCACCTTCGAGCTTCGAGAACAGCAGCAGCGAATATTGCTTGAGCTTCTCGGGATCGACCGTCATCGAGCGGTCACGCAGGATCCGTGAACACCGGTGACCGCTTCTCGAAGTTCGCCAACACCGCTTCGATCTGGTTCGGGCGTCCGATCAATGAACTGATGACGCGTCGTTCCTCTGCGAACTGGTGCTCCGCACGTTGGTTCGACACGCTGTTGAGCAACGTCTTTGCGCCGCGCACGGCGTCGGGACTGCGTCCGGCGATGACCGTGGCCATCGCCATTGCCGCTTCGCGCGGGTCATCCGACAACGCGGTCGCCAGACCGAGTGCGAACGCCTCTCGTCCGTCGAAGATGCGCGCGGTGAACACCAGTTCTTTGGCAACGTCGGCGCGCACGAGCGAGCTGAGCGTCAACGTGCCACTCATGTCGGGCACGAGTCCCCAATGCACTTCTCGCACGCTCATCTGCGTGTCCGGGTGGACGATGCGAATGTCCGCGCCGAGCGCGATCTGGATGCCACCGCCCAGCGCGTGACCGTGCACCGCGGCGATCACCGGCACCGGCACCTCCTGCCACACCCAACACACCTGCTGACCGAGATGGGTGATCCGGCCTTCCTTCATCGCGACGGGGCTCGACTCGTCGTCGGTCGCAGCGCCGCCACCGGCCGCCAACGTCTGGAACGACGCGAAGTCGAGTCCGGCGCAGAACGACGATCCCTCGCCACTCAGCACCACAGCACGAACGCCTCGCTCGGTCTTCAACCGCTCGCCGGCGTCCGCCAACGCCTGGAACATCGCGCCATCGAGGGCGTTGCGCTTCTCCGGACGGTTCATGCGAACGTCGGCGATCCCGTCGGAGATCGTGACAGTGACTCGATCAGACATCGACAGGATTGTTGCAGATCAACCGTGCGACGAGCCCGTCCTGGCCCCCGCGAAGTTCGACAGCGGACGGAGCGCTCGCCGCACGCTGCATCGCGTGCTGCACTCGCAGCACCCCCGTCCCACACGTTCGATGAACGCGGCGTTGGAGGGCGAGCACTCGCGGCGGGAGCATCTCGACGCGACGCGCTACCGACAACATCGCTCGGCGCATCGGCGTCCAATCCTGCGGACGGAGTCGCGGTGCTGCCTCGATCACGACATCGAACTGTCCCAGTAGGAACGCCAGGTCGAAGTTCGAGCGGCGACGACCAGGGAGGTCCTCCTCGAGCGCAGAGTGCAGTTCGGCGCTCCCATGCGCGTTCGTTTCGTGAACTCGCTCGAAGATGCGCCAGCGACCGAACCGCTTCGACAACCAGTCCCCTGACGTGTTCGATTCGTGCACTCGATAGTCGACGAGGTCCTTCCACACCACTGCAACACGAGCGACCGGTATCGCTCGACAGGTGAAGTCCATGTCCTCTGACTTGATGCCGCGGACCGCTGGATCGAACCCGCCGATCTCTTCGACGAGCGCCTTGCGGACCACCATCGTCGACGGATAGAAGGCGTTGTACCGAAGGAGTCGGGCGGGAGGGAACGAACCGACGAACGACCATTCTCGTCCCGGCTCGGGTCGCGCCACGCCGTCCCAATAGCCGTCCGGCGCCAGCTCGAACTGCGTTCGCGGATCGCGTCGGCGACGCGCTGGCGGGTGGTCGAACTTTCGATGATCGGTGACGATCATGTTCACCCGGCTGTCCGTCATCGGCTCGCTCACGGCCTCGACGAACGTCGGCCGGTAGAGATCGTCGTCGTCCAGAAAGGCGATCCACGTCGATGTCGCAGTGATCGTGCCGACGTTCCGTGCTCTCTGGACGCCTGACGGTTCGATCCGGACCGGCAGGATCAACGGGCCGTACTCGTCGAGCAACTGTTGCGTTTCGTCGCCGGTTCCGTTGTCGACGACGATGATCTCGCGCGCCGGGCACGACTGAGCGAGCACGGAGTCCAGCGTCTCGCGAAGCAGGTGGGGCCGGTTGAACGTGGGGATCACGATCGACAGGTCCACCGGCTGCACCCACCGAAATTACGTGTCGCTCCGCCGTGTTGTCACAGGTCTGCGGCCGCGAACGCGACGCGGCGAGCTAGTCGACGAGCCGCAAGCCGGCGGGCGTCGTCGACGGCTCGGCGAGCGGGAGATCGACCACGAACTCCGTGCGATGCGCCGGAAAGATGTGCTCGCTGAGCAATATCGGCTCGCCAGCTGTGCTGGTCGTCAGGCGTTCACAGCGGAGCACCGGACTGCCGACGGGGACCTCGAGCAACGCTGCGTCGGCTGCGCTCGCCGCCGCCGCACCGATGGTCTGCGTCGCGCCGCGCAAGGCGATGCCGACCAGTTCGTAGAACGGCCGGCGTTCGACATCGCGGCGACTCATGCTCTGCCCGAGCTCGGCCGGGCACCACACGGTGACGACCGCGAACGGCTGGCCGTCGGCGCGGTTGACACGTTTGACGCGCAGCACCTGATCGCAGCGGAGCCGCTCGGCGACGTGGCGCGGCGCGGGCACGAACGCGAACTCGATGATCTGGCGCTGCGGGTGCATGCCGCGATCTTCCAGCTGGCGTTCGATCGTCTCGAGTTGTGTGAGCCGCTGCTGCACGGGTGACGTCGCGGAGAACCACCCGAAGCCCTGTCTCGACTCGACGAGGCGCTCCTCGCGAAGCGTCTCGAGGGCACGCCGCACCGTCACCCGGCTGACGCCGAACTCCGCAGACAGATCGCTCTCGCTCGGCAGCACATGCCCCGCTCCCACGGCACCGATCCGCTCGCGAAGGACCTGCGCGATCTCCTGATATCGAATGGTGCGCACGTCAGTTTCCAGGTTCCGCGAGACGTTTCACTTGTATTATGCTTGTCTACATCTGAACCAATTGCAAGGAGCAGCCATGTCCGTCACTGCAGGAACGCCACTCGAGTTGGTTCAAGGCGTCTACGACACGCTGACAGAGCGTTGCTCCGCCGGTCGTGCCCGATTCGGACGCCCGCTGACGCTGACGGACAAGATCCTCCTCAACCACCTCGACGACGCGAATGCCGACATCGAACGCGGTGGCACGTACAACGACTTCCATCCCGATCGTGTTGCGATGCAGGACGCGACTGCCCAGATGGCACTGCTGCAGTTCATGACCGCCGGCCTGCCGACGACCGCGGTGCCGAGCACCGTGCACTGCGACCACTTGATCGCCGCGAAGGTCGGGGCGCGCATCGACCTGGGCGTCGCCATCGACACCAACAAGGAGGTCTACGACTTCCTCCGATCGGTCAGCGCCAAGTACGGCATCGGGTTCTGGGGGCCCGGCAGCGGCATCATCCATCAGGTCGTCCTGGAGAACTACGCGTTTCCCGGTGGGATGATGATCGGCACCGACAGTCACACACCGAACGCAGGCGGGCTCGGAATGGTCGCGATCGGAGTCGGCGGCGCAGACGCCGTGGATGTCATGACCGGGTTCCCGTTCAACGTCCGTTGGCCGAAGGTCATCGGCGTGAAGCTCACGGGAACGCTCAGCGGCTGGTCGGCGCCGAAGGATGTGATCTTGGAAGTCGCCAGGGTCCTGACAGTGGAAGGCGGCACCGGCGCGATCGTCGAATACTTCGGGCCGGGCGCCGACAGCATCTCCGCCACCGGCAAGGCGACGATCTGCAACATGGGTGCCGAGGTCGGTGCGACCTGCAGTCTCTTCCCTTACGACCACAACATGTCGATGTACCTGAAGGCGACGGGGCGCGAGGCGATCGCCGACGCGGCGGACAAGGTGTTCGACGACCTCCGTCCGGACGACGGCGCGTTCTACGACCAGGTCATCGAGATCGATCTCGACGAGTTGAAGCCGCTGATCAACGGGCCGCACTCCCCCGACCGCGCCAACCGCGTCGGGGTGGCAGTCGGTGCCGAGGCGCGAGCCAACAACTGGCCGCTCGACATCTCGGCGGCACTTGTCGGCAGTTGCACCAACAGTTCGTACGAAGACATCACCCGCGCCGCGTCGATCGCCCGTC
>DASWRR010000638.1:0-4476 GCA_036403055.1 Ilumatobacteraceae bacterium
CAGGGTGCGCATCCCTCGGTGCTCGGGCGCAAGCATGTGCCGTGGGACCTGGATGTCACCATCTCCTGCGGTGGCGCGACCGTGCAGCCCGGCGACATCATCGTCGGCGACGGCGAAGGTGCCGTCGTCATCCCGCCGTCACTTGTCGTCGAGTTGGCTGCGGCGTCGGTGCAGCAGGAGGCGGAAGAGTCGTGGGCGCTCGAACGGGTCGACGCGGGTGAGAGCACGACGGGTGTCTTTCCTGTTTCGAAGGACCGTCGTGCGGAGTTCGAGGCGTGGCACGCGAAGCAGGGAGGCTGACGATGGGACGGCAATCGATCGAGATCACGAGCTTCACGCACGTCAACCCGATCCCGGCAGCCTCGCGCATCGGGCCGTTGTTGATGTCGAGTGTCATCGCGCCACGCGATCCCGGCGAGGCGACCGTTCCCGACGCTGCCGAGGCGCAGTACGCAAACCTCTTCCACCACATCGGAGAGATCCTCGAAGCCTCCGGTGCCCAGTGGCGACACGTCGCCCGGATCACGTTCTTCGTGCCCGACGCTGCGTTTCGCGACGCATGCAACCCGATCTGGGTCGAGCACTTTCCCGATGAAGAGGCGCGGCCGGCACGGCACACCCAGGTGATGCCGGGCAGCAAGGTCGCGACGTGCGAGTTCGTCGCCTACATCGACGACTGAACGGTTGCGGTCGTCCGCTCAGCGGGCGCGGAACGTCACTTCGCCGAGACCGTTGAACAGCGCGTCCACGTTGTCGCCGACCTGGAACGGAATGGCTTTGATGAACGAGCCCGACAAGATCACGTGACCGGCCTCGGGGCTGACGCCGAACTCGAACAACTTGTTGACGAGCCACGTGACGGCATTGATCGGGTTGCCCATGACCGCCCGCGCCATGCCGCTCTCCTCGATGTCGCCGTTGATCGACAAGGTCGCGCCGACGTTGCGGACGTCGATGTCCTTCAACTTGGTCGGGTTCGCACCGAGGATCACCAGTCCACATGCGGCAGCGTCCGAGATGCTGTCGATCAACGTGTTCGGCCCACGGCCGGCCTGTCGTGTGTCCACGATCTCGATCGCGGGGAGCACGAAATCGGTGGCACGGATCACGTCGGCGACGTTGATGCCGGGGCCGATCAGTGGCTCCTTGAGGACGAACGCGAGCTCGACTTCGACGAGCGGACGGTTCATCGTGCTCCGCGGCACGATGCCACCTTCCAACACGAACCAGTTGTCGAACATCGTTCCGTAGTCCGGTTCGGTCGCATTGGTGAGGGCGCGCATCGCCTTCGACGTCAGCCCGATCTTGTGACCCTTGATGATGCGGCCGGCGGCGACCTTGAGGTCGGTGACGGCCTGCGAGATCGCGTACGCATCCGTGATGTCGGCGGTCGGATACGTCTCCGAGATCGGTGTGATGGGAACGTTGTCGAGCTCCGCCTGAAAGAGGGCCTGAGCTGCGGCAGCGATGTCAGAGCGGGAGAGGTTCGGCACGAAGCGAACCTACACGTACGCGACGCGAAGGTACGAAGATGGAGCGTTCAGACGGTTCGGCCGAGTGCGGCGAGCAGCGACTGCTGCGATTCGTCGGAGCTCGCGCCGGCTGCCGGCGCACCGAACTCTCCGCTCGCTTGCAGCATCGACAGCTGTGGCCGCACGATGTCCCAACACGCCTCGACGAGGTCAGGGTCGAGACCGGTCGGCTGCCCGGTCGCGGCGGCGACGTCCCATCCGTGGATCAGCACGTCGATGATTCGATGACCGGCGTACATCGAGCCCGGCACCGGCCCGTACGACACCGCGCACGGCGCCTCGAGCGCGCCGGGCGCTTCGAATGCTGCGGCCGCTGCCGCGACGGATCGGTCGTACGCCTCGACAGGGTCGCTGCCGATCACGTCACCATCCAACGCGGCGCCGACATCGTCGATCGTCCGACCAGACGCCAACTCGGCCGCCCACAGGTTGCCGGCGACGATGTGGTTCAGGAGGTCGCGGACCGTCCAGCCATCGCAGGGCGTGGCGAGATCCATCTGGCCGGCGTCGACCCCTGCGATGAATCGGCGAGTCGCGACGAGCGTGCTGCGATGCACGGCGGCGATGTCGGTGGTGGTGCCGGTCATCGTCTCATCCCTTCACGTATGCGAACTTCTCGCAGACCTTGCCGTCGCGAACGCGAAACAGGTCGACGCCGCGGATGTGGCCGCCATCCCAGCTGTAGGTCCAGCGCTCGACGACTCGATCCCCGATCGCGAACGACTCCTCCACCTCGAACCGACTCTTCGTGTCGTCGAAGATCGCCTGCCACGCTGCGCGAATCGCGTCGTGGCCTTGGTGGCGCACGCCGTCCGGCGCTGGCCCCGTCGATTCGAACACGCAGTCGTCCGTCGTCATCGAAAGAGCGCCATCGAGATCGTGTGCCGCCCACGCCGTCCCGAACGCGGCGACGACGGAACTTGCATTGTCGGTGTCAATCATGCGAGGATCTTACTTACTAGTAGGTAAGTGGTCAAGACCCAATGACAGAGGACAATCGACCGTGAAGATCGCAGAAGAAGTCGCGCGCGACACCGCCGACAGGGCGCTCGACGTTGCCGAGCGGTTGGTGCAGGTCCGTGGTTTCAACGGAGTCAGCTACGCCGACGTCGCCGAGGAGCTCGGCATCACCAAGGCCGCGCTGCACTACCACTTCTCGAGCAAGGCGGTGCTCGGCGAGGCGCTGATCAATCGATACACCGCGAGGTTCGAAGCTGCACTCGGCAAGATCGACGGCGAGCCGGGCGATGCGCGGTCGAAGCTCAGTGCGTACGCGGGTATCTACACCAGTGTGCTGCGGCAACAACGCATGTGCCTGTGCGGAATGCTGGCTGCCGAGTACCAGACGCTTCCCGATTCGATGCAACACGCCGTCGTCAGGTTCTTCGACGTGAACGAGCGGTGGTTGGAAAGTGTCTTCGAATCAGGTCGGGCGGCCGGGACGATGCGGCTACGCGGCTCGGCGCGCGGCGCGGCCCGCGTCGTCATCGGAACACTCGAAGGAGCGATGCTGGTCGCGCGGATGCACGACGATCCGGACCGGCTCGAGGCGGCGACAGCCCAGTTGCTCGCGGACCTGGCCTAGCGGACGATCGCGCTCAGCTCGTCGGGATCTGCGACCACACGCGACCCGGCTTCGTAGCGCTCGGTGCAACCGGCGGGATCAGGCTGCGTGTCGCCGATGCGATCGCGGTCGCCCGGTGCATGTAGCCCTTTGCCGAGCAGTGGATCCCATCATCGAGCATCCAGTTGCGGTTCTCGGCTGCGAGCGTCGCCCAATCGAGAACGAACATCTCACCTTGGTGTCCGGCCGCCACGGTCTCGAGCGCCGAGTTCCAATGCTGCTGCCGCGCCTTGTTGCCCGGCAGGTAGACGTTGACCCACATCACGTAGTGACCGGCACCGATGCGCTCCATCATCATGTTGATGAGGTCGGCGTGCTTTTCCTTCGAGTAGATGCCCGCATCGTTGGTACCGAGCGCGACGACCCACAGATCGGAGTCGCCGGCCGTCGCGCGGATCGCATCGATGGACGTGAGGCCGGTGTGGCGGTCGGCCTTCACCTTGCTGCGGATGCCGCGGCTCACGTAAGAGTCGATGGTCGCCTGTTCCCAGCCGACGGTCGACAGCGCGTCCGGCTGGTATGGCAGTGTTCCCGACGTCAGCGAATCACCGATCACCGAGATCCGGGACGCCGACGCATCACGAGCCGACGCATTCGCGGCGCCGGACGCGAGCAGTTCGATCGCTGCGACCGAACCACAGGCAGCCAAGAGCCCGGCGGTCAGAACTTGGCGACGAGAGGTGAGCAAGAGAAGCGCAGAATCCAGTGAGATGGTTGTCCAGGGGTCCGCCAACTGTACGCGACCCCGAAGCGTTCACGCCCGCGAGCGCGTGAACTCCACGTGTCTTTTGCCGCCGAAGGTTCCCGGTGGGCGAGGGGGGACTTGAACTCTCGTTGAAGGGGTGTTGGCTAGTGTTGCTGAGTCCGTCTCGTATCACTTGATCTGGTCTTTCGCGATTCGTCATGCTGAAGTGTGCTGTAGATAACCAGACTGTTTCTACCCGTCCGGTAGAAGATCCGGTAGAAGCCGCTTCCGGTTGACTCCCGATTGGTGATGACCGGTTCGTAGGAGTCACTTGCCCATGGCTGGGGTGCCAGGTCCGATCCCCACGCCGCCCCACTCTTCGGTTGCCCACGGCACCGCGTCTCTGTGGGGGCTCGGCGTAGCCGCGCCCCCAGATAGATTTGGTTCTGACCAGCTCACGGCTACACGCATCCCTCCCCAGGTCCTTTTGAATCACATCCCTGTAAGTTGGTCCTCTGTGTCTGACCATTCCGGCGCTCTCGACACCCAACGGCCGACCGCAGAGGAACTCGCCTCTGAATCGACGGAGGTAGCGCGAGAAGTCAGCCTTCTCTCGGTTGCCCATGCCGCCGTTG
>DASWRR010000639.1:0-8677 GCA_036403055.1 Ilumatobacteraceae bacterium
GGCTCGATCAAGGCGTATGGAACAAATATTCCGTCTATCGATCATATCGGGAACAAATGAATCAGGATGATGAAGCGGAGTATGCTCCGGCGCGTGGAGGTGGCGGATCGCATCGGCAAGACCAGTACGAGCCTCACGAACGCGGAGCGTCGTGTCGCCGAAGTGATCCTGGCGAACCCGCAGCTGGTCGCCTTCGGGACCGTGGCAGACCTGGCAGAAGGGGCATCTTCTGGCGCCGCGACCGTCGTGCGACTCGCGACCAAACTGGGCTTCGAAGGGTTCAGCGCACTGCAGGCCTCGGTGCAACAGGACCTTGCCAATCAGCTCCGTCCCGCTGCCGAGCGCATTCGCGATCCCGCAGTGCACGACTCGTTGAGCACGCATCTGCAGCTCGAGATGGGCAACGTGCAGACGACGCTCGGCGAGATCGACCAGGTCGCGTTGGCGGACGTCGTCGAGCACCTGGCTGACCCTGGGCGCCGCGTTTATGTGCTCTCGGGGGATGCATCGCGCGGCGTCGCGTGTCAGTTCGTCGGTGATCTCGGCGCACTACGACCGAACGTGGTGATGGTCGACGGCAACGACGTCGCGGTACACCGCACCGTTGCGTTGATGGAGGAGAGCGACGTCCTGCTGACCGTCGACCTTCGACGGTACGACCGCTGGTTGGTGGACGCGGCTCGCACGGCCGCGCAAGCGGGCGTGTGGACCGTGTCGATCGCTGACAGCGTGCTGTCGCCGGTCGCCGCCTGTGCCCAACGCACGCTGGTCGTCACCGCCGCCGGCGCCGGCCCGTTCGACAGTCACGTCGGCACGCTCGCGTTGATGAACATCCTCGTCGCCGGTGCGGCGATCCGGCTCCGCGGTATTGCCACTGAACGTTTGGACCGCGCCGAAGCCGCGTGGCGGGTCAGCAACGCGCTGACCGAGCGCTGACGAGATCAGCTCGGGGGAACGGACTGCCAGGAGCCGTCGCCCGACGCGCTCGCCACCGCCGCGGCCACGAGCTCTTGAACTCTGGCGCCGGTGGCGAAGTCGGGGTCGACGGGCTGTCCCTCTGCAACGGCGGTGACCCAGCGACGCGTCATCGCCTCGGTCCTGCGGAACATGTGGCGGTAGGTGTCGTGGACGCGCTCGCGCGGTGCCCCGTTCCACGCGCTGTCCGGGATATCCAACGGCATTGCCGGCCCACGTTCGCCGGCGCGAACGCCGCGGACTTCCTGCACCGTGTCCCAATCGTTGAGCGCGTGCAACGTGCCACCGCTGCCGTGGAGGTCGAGCTCGTGGATCTGCCCGAACGGCGTTCCTTCCCAACAGACCGCGCTGACCTGCAGCGTCGCCGACGCGCCGGACTCGAAGCGCGCCGAGATGACAGCGCTGTCCTCGACCGGTGTGTAGCTCGAGCCGTCCGGACGGGGCTCGCGATCCACGAAGAAGTCGCGGTGTGCGCTGACGGCGGTGACTTCGCCGAGGAACCATCTCGCCATGTCGAGCCAATGTGAACCGAGGTCGCCGAGGATTCCACTGCCGGCCTTCTCCTCGTCGAACCGCCATGCGTACGCACCGTCGCGCGCATAGCCGGCGAAGTACCGCATGCTGAGGTGATATGGCTTGCCGACGTACCCGTCGTCGATCAGTTGTTTGACGAACTGGTTGGTCGGCATGTTGCGGTACGTGAACGGGACCATGGTGATCGTGCCGCGCTCGGCTGCCGCGTCGGCCATCTTCCGGGCTTCGGCAACGTTCATGCCGAGCGGCTTCTCGCACAGGACGGGCAGCCCGTGGTCGAGTGCCGCCATCGTGATCTCGTAGTGCGTCTCGTTCGGTGTTGCGACGATCACCGCGTCGACCTCGTCGGACTCCAACATCGTCGCCCAGTCGTTGTAGACGTGAGGCACGTTCCAGCGACGTCCGACATCGGTCGCGCGCTCGAGGTCTCGTCCGCACACGGCAGCGACGTGACCGATCGGGTGATCGGCGAGGGCGGGGAGGTACATGGCCTCTGCCCACCAGCTCGTGCCGACCAGCCCGACTCGTATCGTGTCTCGCATGGCGTCAGTCTGGCAGGGGAGTGGCCGCCGGACCCGACCTGTACGTCATTCGGTCGGCGTACCGAACCGCCCGCGATCGAAGTCGACGAATGCCTGTTGCACCTCGGCGTCGGTGTTCATCACGAACGGCCCGTAGCGGGCGACCGGCTCACCGATGGGGCGCCCCGTCAGCACGATGATCTCGGACGTCGACGCGACGCCTTCGAGTGAAAGTTCCGCACCTTCGACCACGGCGAGGACGCCTTCGTCGACGTTCGTGTCACCGATTCGGAACCCACCGGTCATCGCGTAGGCCAGCACGACGTGATCGGACGGAAGGGGTGTCGAGACGACGGCCCCCTCGGCAAGGGTGACGTGGGCGTACGAGATCGGGGTTCTCGTTTGACCCGGTCCCGTGAGGCCGAACAGGTCGCCGGCGATGACGCGAACCGTCGCGCCGGTCATGGTCGTGGTCGCGTTCTCCTCGGCGCGAAGATCCTGATACGCCGGCGGTGTCATCTTCAGTGCTGCGGGCAGGTTGACCCACAGCTGCAAGCCATGTGTGCGGCCGCCTGTTCGCTGCGCCGCCGCCGACGGACCTTCCTTGTGCAAGACACCAGAACCTGCGGTCATCCACTGCGTGTCACCGGTGCGGAGGGCGCCGTGGTTGCCGATCGAATCGCGATGCTCCATGTCCCCTTCGAGCAGATATGTGACTGTCTCGAATCCGCGGTGTGGGTGCCACGGTGTGCCCGTGCCCTCACCGGGACCGAACTCGGCCGGGCCCATGTGGTCGAACAGCAAGAACGGATCGATGTACGACAGCGAGGACGTCGGGAACGGACGGCGGACGACGAAGCCGTCGCCCTCGATAGCACGTTGGGCTCGGATGAGGTTGGTGACAGTTGACGTTGAGACGGACATTGGTGGCTCCTTTGTTGCTAGCACAACAATTGCACATCTCAAACTATTCCATGCCGTGCTCCGATCAACGGGCGAGTAGACGCACCCGTGAGAGCGTGTGCACTCGGGCGCTCTCGATGTTCGCTCGTAGCTCGGCCCACGCCTCTTCGATGCTGGAACCCTTTGCCGACGCAACCGTGACGCCGCCGTCGAACCGCTCGGCCTCGGCGACCCAGATGGGCTGCACTTCGACCAAGCGCCCGTTGCGTCCGCGGATGTGGTTCTCGCGGTAGTCCATCATCGTTCGCCAACCGGCGCGTTCGAGCGCGCGACGATCCGCCGGTTCGATGCACTCGCCATGACGCCGCGGTCTCATAGCAGGATCTCGCATGTTGGTCGCCATTGCCCCATTGTGAAGGACGCGTCCTGTGGATCGTCAGTGCCAACTACCTGTGGACGGGCTGGGGATATTGATCTGACGACGCCATGCGCGAGACTCGCCGCCATGTCAATTCAAGCGCGTCTCGAAGAGCTCGGAATCGAACTTCCTGCAACCATGAAGCCGGCCGGTTTGTACCGCAGCGCGGTCCGAACCGGAAACCTCGTGTTCCTGTCGGGCGCGGCACCTGTGCGACCCGATGGCACGATCGTGTCCGGCAAGGTCGGCGACGCGATCGATCTGCCGACCGCTCGTCAGGCGGCACGCCTCGTCGGATTGCAACTGCTTGCCGCGCTGCAAGGGGAGTTGGGGTCGCTCGACGGCGTGTCCCAGGTCGTCAAATTATTGGGGATGGTCAACTGCGCGCCCGGCTTCAACAACACGCCCGGCGTGATCGACGGATGCTCGGAGCTCTTCATCGAGGTGTTCGGCGAAGCCGGCCGGAGCGCTCGAAGCGCGGTCGGCATGGCCGAGCTGCCGTTCGATCTGTCGGTCGAGATCGAGGCGATCTTCGAGGTCCACGCCGACTGACGGGGCGCCGTCCTACACTTTCGTCATGACGAAAGTAGGCGATGGGCCGGAGGAGCGGCTGTCGCGGTGCCGGTGGTGCCGTCGCGTCCTTCCCGCCCAGAAGATCGGCCGGCCGCGCCAGTTCTGCAGCCAAGCGTGCCGGCAATGGGACTGGGTCGGTCGGCAGCGAGCACGCGAGTTGCACTTGAGCGAGACGGAGCTGATCGTCACCAAGTCGGAGCTCGACGCGTTGCATGACGATCTGTACGTGCTCGCCTGCGCCGTCGACGACGTCGATCGCGACCTCGCGGCATCGGCGAAACCTCCAACGGCGAACGAAGCGAAGGAGATGTTGACCTGGCTGCTCGACGCGGCGCGCCCGATCCGCGATCGCGAACTGCGGATCGAACGCCCATAAACGTCGTTATGTCAGATTGAGACTGGCGCATGTCTCAACCCTGCCCCCCGCCGCCCGAGCGATCTGGGTGCCAAGGTCCGGAATCGTCGCTGGTGGCGTGAGAGGAGTGGCACCCAGATCGGCCGGCGCCGCTCGTCGCTGTTGTGACCCTGCGGATCTGGGTGCCAAGGTCCGGCATCGCCCCTGGTCGCGTGAGAGGAGTGGCACCCAGATCGCACGGAGCAGTCGTCGGGAGCGGTCACAATGAGTTGATGACCATCGTCGTCGACCAGCCGAGTGAACACGTCCTGACCGTTGGCATCAATCGCCCGCAGGCGCGCAATGCGATCGATGGCCCGACCGCGCGTGCATTGTCGGAGGAGTTCCGGGCGTTCGATGCTGACCCGACGCTCCACGTCGCCGTGCTCTACGGACTCGACGGGACGTTCTGCGCGGGCGCCGACCTGAAGCAGATCGGGTCGGGAAACGGCAACCGGGTGGAGAAGGACATGTCCCTCGATGGTCCGCTCGGCCCGACACGACTACTGCTCGACAAGCCGGTGATCGCCGCCGTCGAAGGTCACGCCGTCGCCGGCGGTCTCGAGCTCGCGTTGTGGTGCGATCTCCGCATCGCCGCCGCGGATGCAGTGTTCGGGGTCTACTGCCGTCGCTGGGGAGTGCCGCACGTCGACGGCGGCACGGTCCGACTCCCCCGCCTCATCGGCCACAGTCACGCGTTGGACATGATCCTCACGGGTCGTGGCGTGTCGGGCGACGAAGCCCTGCGAATGGGCCTCGCGAATCGCCTCGTCGCTCACGGAGCCGCGCTCGATGCGGCCGTCGCTCTCGCGGCCGAGATCGCCGCACTCCCCCAGCGCTGCCTTCGTTCGGATCGTCGCAGCAGCTTCGACCAATGGGGGCTCACGTTCGACGAGGCGTTGGCCAACGAGACGGAGCTCGGCCTTGCGACGATTCGATCGGGAGAGACGCAGGCCGGCGCGGCACGATTCGCGGCCGGTGAAGGCCGTCACGGTCAGTGATGCGCGGTCACGGTCAGCAACCGTGACCAGCGCTGGCGTCAGCGGACCTTGACGAGATCGACGACGAACACGAGCGTCTCGCCGCCTTTGATCGCGCCGCCCGCTCCCCTCGCGCCGTAGCCGAGCTCGGGCGGGATCGTCAGCCGGCGGCGGCCACCGACGCGCATCCCTGCCACGCCTTTGTCCCAGCCTTCGATCACCTCGCGTGCACCGAGTCGGAAGTCGAACGTGTCACCACGGTTCCAACTCGCGTCGAACTCCTTGCCGTTGCTCCATGCCACGCCGGCGTAGTGCACGTACACACGCTTGCCGACGACCGCCTCGTCGCCGTCTCCGACGACCTCGTCGTCGATCACGAGCTCCGCGGGCGGTTCGCTGTCAGGGATTGTGATAGTCGGTCGTTCGGCCATGGCATCGACCTTAATGCCAGAGGTCAGAGTCGACCGGGTGCCGTCGTTCGGGTCTGCTCAGCGGCGAGAATGGACCGATGGGGAGGCGTGCATGGATGATCGGTGCGACAGCGGTCGTGTCGATGCTCGTCCTCGCCTCGGCTGCCGGAACTTCCGACCACACCGCCGCGGAGCCACGAGGCTCGACCACGCCGCCGCCCACACCGTCGGCGACGTCGGCTCCACGACCGGCGGCCACGACGACGACAGAGGACGCGCCGCCGACTACCGACGCTCCGGAGACGACGGCCGGTGCGACCACGACGAGCACGTCGACGACGACCACGACAACGTCGACGACGGTTCCCGCGACGACCACGACGACGTTGTCGCTCGACCGGCCGTTCAACGCCGTCGCGTTCGACGCGGTGATCGCCGCCGCAACTGTCGACGTCGGCGACCTCTCCGCCGGTGTCGCGGTGCTTCGCAACGGTGAGACGGTGCACACCGCGGCGTTCGGGATGGAGAATCCGTTCGAAGCGCGGGCCGCGACCGTCACGACGCAGTTCCGCATCGCCAGCATCTCCAAGATGTTCACGGCCGTCGCGATCATGCAACTGGTCGACGACGGTTCGATCGACCTCGACGGCTCGTTCACCGATCAACTCGGTCTCCGCGGCCCGTTCAACGATCCGCGAGTCGGCACCGTCACCGTCCGCCAGTTGTTGTCGCACACATCCGGCTTCACCGCGTCGCACGGGATCTTCTTCGGTCACGGCGTCGACACGTGGGAAAACGCGGCCAACGACGCAATCGGGCAGGTGCTGAAGTTCGACCCGGGCACGGCGTTCCAATACAGCAACACCAACTTCTGCTTGTTGGGGATGCTGCTCGAGTCGGTCACCGACCAACCGTTCGAGACCGCGATTCGCGAACGAGTCCTCGAGCCGATCGGGATTCACGCGCACCTGGCGCCGACGCTCGACACCGCGATCGGCGATGCGCTGCACCCCTCTGTGCCGGGGCGCAACTACATGGAGGCGCTCGGACCGGCCGGCGGATGGGTCACCTCGCCGCTCGACATCGCGACACTCGCGGCTGCGTTGCGAACAGGTTCAGCAGCGCCTCCGTTGCTGAATCGGGCAACGGTCGATGAAATGCGAGTACCTGTTCCGGTTCCCGTCGAAGTGCCGCTGCCGACGAACGGATGGAGCTATGGGCTCGGCCTCATCCTCTTCGCTGATGGGTCGTGGGGACACACGGGAACGATCGAGTCGACGCACGCCATCGTCATCAACCGACCCGACGGCCTGACCATCTCCGTCCTCGTCAGTGGCAACGCGCCGAGCAACACCGACCGCCTCGTCGAGGTCATCGACAGCGCGATCGCCGCCGCGTACTCATAGCCGGAGCAGCTACGTTCAGCCGGCATGGAACTTCCGAACTCGGGCATGTCGGCCGACGCGGTGTTCGCCCATCTCGACGAGGTGCAGCGCGACGACGTGCGCTGGCGCGACGGTCGGGCGTTCTCGTTGGTGTACTACGGCGGTCCCGACGTGCTTGCCGTCGCGGAGGAGGCATACCGTCGCTACTCGACGGAGAACGCGTTGAACACCGATGCGTTCCCGGGATTGCGCAGCATCCAATCGGATGTCGTTGCGATCGTCGCGGGATGGTTGCAGGCGGCCGACGAGGGCGCCGGCTTCATGACGAGTGGCGGGACAGAGAGCATCCTGATGGCCGTCAAGGCGGCGCGCGAGCGCGGCCGCAAAGAGCACAACATCACCTCGCCGAACGTCGTGCTGCCGACGAGCGCGCACGCCGCGTTCGAGAAGGGCTGCTACTACTTCGGGCTCGAAAGTCGTCGCGTTGCCGTCGACGCCGAGTGGCGCGCTGATGTCGCGGCCATGGAGGCGGCGGTCGACGAGAACACGGTGCTGCTCGTCGGTTCGGCGCCGCAATATCCGCAGGGCGTGATCGACCCGATCTCCGACATCGCCGCTCTGGCCGCGGCTCGCGACATCAACTGTCACGTCGATGCGTGCATGGGTGGCGTCACGCTGACGTACCTCGAGCGGTTGGGCGAAGCGGTTCCGCCGTGGAACTTCTCGGTACCCGGCGTCACGAGCATCTCGGTCGATCTGCACAAGTACGGCTACACCGCGAAGGGCGCGTCCGTGATCATGCATCGCAACAAAAGGCTGCGCAGCTACCAGACGTTCGTGACCGACAACTGGCTCGGCGGAACCTATGGATCGTCCGGCGTGCTGGGGACGAAGGGCGGTGGATCGATGGCGGCCGCATGGGCGGTGATGCACCACCTCGGCAACGATGGCTACCTGCGTGTCACGAAGGCGGCGCGCGCCGCGTGCCTTGAACTGGCCGCAGCCGTCGCGGCAGTTCCCCAGCTGTTGGTACGCGCCCATCCGGACGCGACTCTGCTCGCCTTCGGCGCAGCGGACGAGGCGGAAGTCGACATCTACGCCGTTGCGGACGCACTGTGGCGTCGCGGTTGGTACGTGGATCGGCAAGGCCCGCCGCCGTCGCTGCACTGCACGGTCAGTGTCGTTCACGACGGCAAGATCGGCGAGTTCGTGGCCGATCTGCGCGCCTCGATCGACGATGTGCTGGCCGACGGCAAGCACGGCGCGCGGGGCGCGTACGGGACGGTCGAGTAACGGCGGTCGACACGTCACGTCCCACCGGCTTGCCGATTCAGCCGCTACAGTTCGCGTCGTCGACATCCCCGATCGGGAGAGCCTTCAACGCAGCCAGCGTTGCGGCGCCGAAGGAGCAACCTCCCCGGAATCTCTCAGGCAAACGGACCGCTCGGGAAGGCAACGCTGGAAAGTAGCCGGGAGACACCGGCTCGCCGACGGGGAAATCCGCACTCGTGTGGAGAAGCTCTCAGGTACCGATGACAGCTGGGGACGAAGCAAGTTCTGCGACCCCAGGAGATGTCATGCGAG
>DASWRR010000640.1:0-15290 GCA_036403055.1 Ilumatobacteraceae bacterium
GACGTACGTCGGTGAGGAGATCGACGACACGCGTCTGCCATTTGTGTACCAGTGCGTCGCGGACGACGACCAGGATCGGCAGCGTCCCGGCTGTCTCCAGGAACGCCGCACAGGCCGGCTCGACCGCGTCGGACTCGCACATCGTGGCGACGGGCCAGCCTCGCTCACCCAACATCCCGGCGATGCCCCACGAAACGTTCCAGCACGCCTGACTTCCGGGTGGCCGGCATTCGAGGACCGCGTACGAACCTGTTGGCATCGAGCCGTCGACGGCGATCGCCCGCTCGGCGACCGGATCATCGTCGAGGCGTGTGGTGTCGGCGACGATCGCGTGTGCACCGCACAACGTGGAGATCCGTTCGACGCTGTTCTGCAGCTGACCAGGGTTCAATCGGCCGTCGACCACAGCGGCGACCACCTGATCGATCACCGTGTCGGTCATCGACTCGTCGAAGTTGGAACCGAGGCACAAGAAGTCGGCTCCTGCGTCGAGCGCGCGAACTGCTGCGTCGGCGACGCCGGCGATGCCGCGACCGTGCGCGACCGCGTCCATGTCGAGTGCGTCCGTGATGATGACGCCATCGAAGTCCATCTCCTGGCGAAGGTGCGCGGTCCATGCGGTGCTGAGCGACGCTGGTTCTCGGTCGAACGCCTCGGCGATGATGTGTGCCGTCAGAATCGCATCGACGCCTGCGCCGACCGCTGCCGCGAACGGCACGAGCTCGCGTTGGGTCAGCACCGCCCTCGATGCGTCGACTCGCGCTGGTCCGCGGTGCGTGTCGGCGCTCGTGTCGCCGTGACCGGGGAAGTGCTTCGCGCAGGCAGTCAGGCCGGCCTCGTGGAACCCGTCGATCGCGGCCGCGACATGGCGTGCTACGAGGTCTCCGGTCGTACCGAAGGATCGAACACCGATGATCGGGTTGAGTGGGTTCGAGTTGATGTCGGCGCACGGCGCGAGCACGAGATCGATGCCGAGGTTCGCGATGCGGTACCCGAGGCGTCGGTAGGAGTCGGTGGTCGACCGCACGTCGTCGACGTATCCGAACGCCGCGGGACTCGGTGTCTCGCTGCCGGTCACGGCATCCAAGCGAGTGACGTCGCCGCCCTCCTCATCGATCGCGATCACGACGTCAGGGCGCGCACCACGAAGCTGGCCGCACAGTCGCGAGACCTGCGCATCGTCGACGATGTTCTGGGCGAAGAGGAGCACCCCGCCCAACCCATCGGCGATGGAACGAAGCACCCAATCGGGTGCCTCCGTCCCGATGAACGATCCGAGCAGACAACCTGCCACGAGCCGACGATCCGAGCTCGCACTCATCCCTTCACCGCCCCGGCAGTCAAACCACTGGCGACCCGCCTCTGGACGAGGAGGAAGAAGATCACGACGGGGATGGCCATCAGCGTCGACCCCGCCATCACGCCGCCCCAGTCGGTGCCCTTGGCGCCCTCGTTGAACGCCTGCAGCCAGACGGGCAGCGTCTGGTTCTCGGGCCGGTTCATGATGACGAGCGCGAAGATGAACTCGTTCCACGCCTGGATGAACGCGAACACGCCGGTGGCGACGAGCCCTGGGGCGACGAGCGGCAACGTGATGGTCATGAACGCACGAAAGCGCGAGGAGCCGTCGATCATCGAGGCCTCTTCGAGCTCCTTCGGCACGTTCGCGACGAAGCCGCGGAGCGTCCAGATCGTGAACGGCAGGACGAACGCGAGATAGGTCAGCGTGAGGCCGAGGATCGTGTTGATCAGTTGCCAGCCGTCGAGGATTCGGAACAGCGAGATGATCAATGCCTCGGCCGGCACCATCTGCACGAGCAGAATCGCGATCACGAACGCGCGGCGTCCTCTGAACCTGAACCTCGACACCGACACAGCGGCCAGGAACGCAATGAACAGTGACAGCACCAACACGAGCAACGTGACGGTGAGGCTGTTCTTGACAGCCGTCCAGAAGAAGTCCCGATGGAACACCTTGCGGTAGTTGCCGAGCGTGCCGGGGGAGGGGATGAACTGCGGTGTCGCCTTCTGGATGTCGACGCCGCGCCGGAAGGACGTGAGCACCATCCAGTACACCGGGAACGCGGCAACGAGGAACACCATCAGCCCGAGGGCGTTCGGGAGCACGTTTCGTCGACGGCGATGGGGCCGCGGCGTGATCGGCTCGACTGTGCGCTCGACGCGCTCGAGCGTCGCGGTCACAACTCCTCCTGACGCGTCATCGAGCGAAGGTAGAACACCGTCATCAGCACGGTGATCATGACCATCACGACTGCCACCGCGGCACCCTTGTCGAACTGGTTCGCGCCGATCGAGATCCGGTACGCGTACACACCGAGCAGGTTCGTGTCGCGAGTGATGCCGCCGGCGCGTTGCAGGACGTACACCTGGGTGAACACCCGGAAGTCCCACAGCACCGACAGCGAGGTCAGGATCAGCAGGATCGGCTTGAGTGCCGGCACGACGATGTCCCGGAAGCGTTGCCATGGCCTGGCTCCGTCGATCGCTGCTGCTTCCATCATCTCCTCTGGTATCTGGGTGAGGCCGGCGTACAGGGTGAAGGCGACGAACGGGATGCCCATCCACACGACGATGATCGTCGCCACGAAGTAGAAGGTCAGTGGGTTCGAGAGCCACGATTGGCCTTGTCTGCCCAGCGCCCAGTTCGCGATGCCGTATTGCGTGTCGAAGATCCACTGCCAGATGACTGTGCTCGTCAACGCCGGCATGGACCATGCGAGCATCAGACCGAGCATCGTCAGCAGACGCATCTTCGAGCCGAGCCGCTGCAGCAGCAGCGCGATCGCCATGCCGAGCACCATCGTCAGCGCAACGTTGACGGCGCAGAACAGCAGCGTCCTACGCAGCACGGACCAGAACTCGGCATCACGAAGGATCGCCCGGAAGTTGTCGAACCCGACCCACTTGGCGGCCGCCCCGAACTGCTGCTTGAGGCCGAACTCTTGGAGCGCCAGCGTGAACAGCCGCACGATCGGGTACCCGAGCATCAGCCCGAGCGCGACCACCGCCGGGGCCAGCAGCACGTAGGGAAGCGGTCGAACACGCCGATGGCGGGGAGTGATTCCATCGACGTGTTCCATGATCGGCGAGTTTTCCATTTCCGGAGTTGACCGCTGAGCGATGGCGATGCTCGCCTCGCGTGCTGGCACTGGCAGATCAGCCGTTGAGCAGTCCCTCGATCGCGGCGTCCGCCTTCGCAGCCTCGGCCTTCACGTCCGCACCACCGGAGATGGCGACCAGCATGTCCGGCAGCACGTTGCTTGCTTCGACAGCTGCCCAGTTCTCACTCGACGGGACGAAGCGGCTGTTGGCGGCTGCCTTGGCCTGTGCGGTTGCTGCATCGCTGCCGGTGATGCCACCGAGCAACGACTTGAGTGCTGGGATCGTTCCCTGATCCGCGAACTGCTTCTGGTAGTCCTTCGACACCAAGATCTGCAGGAGCTCGTTGGCCAGGTCGGGGTTCTTGCTCTTGCCGGAGATCGCCAGGTTCGAACCTCCAAGGAATGCCGGCGACGTGGTACCCGCGGTCAACCCCGGCATCGCGAACGCACCGATGTTGGCTTCCATTGCGGGGCAGCCGTCGTCCTTGTTGATGATCTGACCAGGCTTCCAACCCGGGGCCGGCATCATGCCGACTTCGCCGTTGCAGAACGCGATGTAGTCCTTCGAGTCGTCGCCGTCCTTCGGCGCACCGCTGGTCTCCTGGATGAACTTCTGGAACTCGGTCAGGCCGGCCACCGATTTGTCGGACGAGAGCATTCCCTTCCACGACGAACCGTCCTGGACAGCGATGTCGCCGCCGTTGACCCAGATGAACGGCAGCGCCGCGAACCAGTTCTTTCCGGGCAGGTACATGCCGGAGAAGTTGGGCGTCGACGCGTTGTCGGCCTTCAACTTCTCACCGTCGGCGAGCATCTCGTCGATCGTCGTCGGAATGGCGAGGCCTGACTTGGCGAACAGGTCCTTGCGGTACAACACGACGCGGGCGCCGGCGTAGTACGGCACGCCGTAGAACTTGCCGTCGTACGTTCCGGCCTCGACAAGGCTCTGCAAGAGATCGTCGCCACCGAGCTTGGCCTTGTCGGCCGTGAGGTCCTTCAACGCGCCGGCAGCCTCGAAGGCCTGGGCCTGCGTGTTACCGAGCTCGATCACGTCGGGGCTGTCGCTGCTCGACAGAGCAGTCGTCAGCTTCTCGACGATCCCCGTCCATTGCTGACGCTCGAACGTCACCTTCACGTCCGGGTGCTTCTTGTTGAACTCCGCGATGGCGAACTTCACGAAATCATCCGGAGTGTCGCCTCCGTTGAGCCAAAGGCGAAGCTCGCCGCCTTCGCCGGTTCCTCCGACGATCGGTGCCGGCGTCGTGTCGGCGGGTACCGGCGCGACGGTCGTCTCCGCGGCCGCCGGTGCTGCCGCGGTCGTGGCGGCGGGTGCCGGCGCGTTCGTCGCGGAGCTGCTCGTGGAATCGCTGCCGCAGGCAGACAGCGCCACCATTGTCAGGGTCGCCAACCCGGCGGCCAACTTGATGCTTCTCATTTTCTTCCCCTTGTGTGTGGCCGGCCGAAGCCGGATCTGGTGCCGCACGTTGCGGCGCTGTTGTTGCGGTTGTTCAGACGATGCCGAGCTCGTTGCGGAGCACGAGCGCAGCGGCGCCGAGCAGTACGCCGTCGTCGCCCAGCGAGCTGAAGCGGACGGTGACGTTCTGTCCGACGGTTGGAAACGTCCTGTTTCGGATCGTGTCGATCGCGGCGAGCCGGAAGCGGTCGTCGAGGAGATCCATCGGCCCGGACAGGACGATCTGGGAGAGGTTCAGTGCGCCGACGAGCGTTGCGAGCACGATGCCGAGATGCCGGCCGGCGAGCTCGAGATGGCTGGCCCGATCGCTGTGACGGACGCCGTTCAGCCGCTGAGCGAGCAGCGGTGCCGACACGATCGCCTCCAGGCATCCGCGTCGACCGCACTTGCACAATGCGCCTTCGTCGTCCACGACGACGTGACCGATCTCGCCGGCCGCGAAGTGATCGCCGACGAACAGCTCGCCGCCGATCACGACACCGGCACCGACACCGCCGCCGACTCGCACCAGCAGCAGGTTCTCCGTCGGGTTCTCCAATGCGCCGTACTCGGCGAGCACCGCCGCGTTCGCATCGTTCGCCACGTAGCAAGGCACATCGATCGCCGCCGTGAGCTTCGCCGCGAGCGGCTCGTCACTCCACTTCGCGTGGGCTGCGGTCAGCACCACGCCGTGGTCATCGACGATGCCGGGTGTTGCGCAACCGACACCGAGCAAGGGACGGTCGAGCGTCCGGGCGATGTCACGGGTGAACCGCACGATCGCCTGCGCCGCCTTCTTGCCCGTGTCGCCGTTGCGCCCGTGCGAATGACGGGCCACGATCTTGCCGGCGAGGTTGACGACGGCCGCTTCGATCACATCGTCGTCGCTCAGGTCCAGCGCAACGACGTGACGAGCGTCGGGCTCGACGCCGAGGAGAGTGGCGGGTTTGCCGGCGCTGGTGCTGGCCTTGCGCCCGACCTCGGCGATCAGGCCATCGGCGATCAGCTCAGCCGTGACGGCCGAGACGGTTGTCGCCGTCAGGCCGCTGTGCCGGGCGAGGTCGGCGCGGCTCTGCGGGCCGCTCGAGTGGAGGGCCTGCAACAGCAGGGTGCGGTTGCGAGGCCGAGCGTCTGCGGGGGCGGCCTTCGACGACGCGGCGGAACGGCTGCTGAGTTGGTCGGCGGTCCCCATGCGTGCCATCGGGATTAATTAGTACAGCATCGTTATTAATTCTGTCAAGCACAATCTGCGAACGCATGACAGCGGCAGCGCGACTAAGAGCGCCGAGAAGCTACGTCTGGGCTTCGATGAAGTCGGCGATGCGCTGCGACGCGCCGCCTCGAGCGCCCGGACTCCAGAACGCGTCGATCAGCCGCTCGGTGTTGTCCGACACGGTGAGCGCGGAGAGATTGCCGAGCACGTCGTACAGCTCCGCCTTCGTGCGAGTGACGACGCCCGGCATCATCTCCTTCGGGTCGAACGCGAATCCACGACCGCCCTCGTACTCGTCGAAATCTGGAACGAACAGAACGACCGGACGTTTCAGGAACAAGTAATCGCTGGCGACGGACGAGTAGTCCGTGACGAGCACATCGCATTCCGCCAAGTACGCGTTGAGATCGGCGTCCTTCGACAACGCGACGGTTCGCGACTCGTTCTCTTGATGTGCGGTCCCTGCGCTGTCGTCGGTGAGACCGAGTACGAGGTAATGAGCCTTGAACACGAGCGTCCCGCCCTGTTTCGCCACGATGTCGCTGATCTCATCGATCAGCGGCACGCCGCCAGGCAGCGAACCTGACCATTCCCGAAAGGTGGGAAAGTACCCCACGACCGGACGTCGGCGTTGCAGGTTGTCGTATACCGCATCATCGACGAGGAGAGGGTGTGGCTTGCGGCCGGCGATGAGATGGTCGTTCCGCGGATATCCGAACTCGATGCAGCGGTCCTCGCCGATGTCGAATGCGTGGGCGAACATCTTCGTGATCATTGGCGACGTCGTGAGCAACCAGTCCGGCGACCGGCGCTCGTCGGCAAACGCTCTTGCTATCCAGCTTCCCTCCCGTGCGGAGTATGTCCGTGATCCGCCCACTCGTTCGACGACCCGTCCTCGTCGAATTGGCTTCACGCCAACGCCGTGCCACAGGTTCAGGTTGACTGCGCCGTCGCCGAGCCACTTGTTGATATCAGCGCCGTACCACGAATAGACGTACCACGAGGCGCGAAGCGCAACCACGACCCCTCGTGGCGTCCATCGTCGAACCGCTTCGAATCCCGCTGCGCGCACATCCTTCACGATCTCCTTGGATCCACTGACCCACACACAACGCATCGGACTGGACTCGCCCATGTGCAGGAACAGATGCGCGGGATTGTCAGCGAACCGGTCGAGGTATCCACCGAACGCGATCAGTTTCGGGTCTCGCGGCATCCGACCGACGATCGGCCGCATGGCAGCACGGATCGGCCATTGCAACAGTCGGATCGCCAGCCGAATCCGAAAGGCACCGATCCGTTCGCGCACGAACTTCCGCAACGGCGCCATGACCAATCTCGTGATCGGCCTGCCGCCCGCAGCGCTTTCAGCAATCTGAGACCGAGTCGTCAAAACAGCGTTCCTTCTCGGGGCGTTACAGCAGATGGGGCAGATAGCCGCCTGGATCGGAGGCTAGTTGCGCAACGATCGTTGTCAAGGTGTGTCGCCGCCGGCGAATGACGTGCCGCGCAACCTCCATGTGTTGCCTTCGTGACAGACAAGTGCCGACCGATGGAGCATCATGTGTCGTACGGAGCCGTGCACGACGGATCCAGAACCGACAAACCGAGGAGAGAACGATGGCTGGCAAGAGCATTCCGAAGAAGTCCGTGCCGAAGAAGGCTGCCGCACATGCAGCCGACACGCAGGGGCACGTCATCCCGAAGAAGTCCGTGCCGAAGAAGAGCACACCAAAGCGCTGAGCGAGAACTCTCCGACTCAGTTCAGCGACGACCCCGGTTGGGACGGACCGGTGTCGTCGCTGTTTCGCGGACGCCGTTCGACGCCAGCCCGGCCAGCACGGTCTTGGCCTGCCATGGTGTGATGCCCGGGTGGGCACCGACGATGCGCGCCGCGTGGCCGGCGATCACCGCTGCGGCGAAGCTGTTGCCCGTGGCCACGATCGTGGCACCGCCGCACCATGCGACCTCGAGGTCGACGCCGATGGCCCCCCATTCGGCGGGTCCCTGCGGATTGCTGAGGAAACGTTCCGGGTCGCGGCCCTCACAACACGCCACGGAGAACACGCCAGAGAACTCGCTCGGGATGCTCCGCTTGCGTTCGTTGTTCATCGCCGACACGATGATCATGTTGCGATAGGTGGCCCGGTCGATGAGGTCGTAGAAGACCTCGGCGTAGTCCTCGTTCGAGGTCGACAGGCTGAGGTTGACGACGTCGACGTCGTGCTCGATGCACCACTCGAGACCGTGGGCGAACGAGAACGCGCTCCCCTTGAGATCGGGCCCGAGGACCCGCACGCTGACGAGGTCGACCTCCGGCGCGAGCCCGCGGATGATCCCGGCGCACGCGGTGCCGTGACCGTACAGATCCTCGTGAGGCCCTTCGACGAACACGACTTCGTCCTCGTCGTCGGGTGAATCCTCGACGGCGATCGCCTGCTGCACGTTGCCGACGAGTGAGTGGCCGTGTTCGATGCCACTGTCGATGATGCCGACCCGCACACCGCGGCCGGTGCGGTCACCGAACGCCCAGTCGCCGGTGATCGGCGTCTGAAAGTTCAGTGTTGGGCCGGGCCCCGGGCCGTCACCGAAGAACGGCTCGGCCCATGCCGGGACGATGTCCGTCATCGGCGCCGGCGGACGGTGGTCGCGAAGTGCGCGAACTCCGACAGCAATCGCACAGCCGCGGCCCGGGCAACCGGGTTGAGGCTGCGCAGCTCGGCGAGCACTGCGGCCAGCTCGAGTGTCTCGTCCGGCAATCGCGCCGCCGCACGCCTCAGCGCGTCGCCGAGGTCTCGATCGCCCTGGTCGATCGCGTCGGCCAGCGCGGCGAAGAGGACAGGAGCAAGGCGCACGGTGAGATCGATGTGCGGAAGCAGCAGGCTGGCTTGATCCGCGAACGCGGAAGCGAGCGCCAACGTGTCGCCGGCGAGGCGCCCGCGATCGAGAACGGACAGGACACCGACGACATCACCGCGTTCGTCGACGATCGGCGTCGCGAGGATCGAGTCGGGCACGTACCCGACGCGTTCGGCGATGTCGCGTGCGAATCGAGGGTCGCCGGCAACTTGCTCGATGATCAATGCCTGACATGTGCGGGCGACGTACCCAGCGATCCCGCGCGAGATCGGAAGACGGGTGTCGATGATGGCTTCACCGCCCTGACCGTCGGCCGCCTCGTACACGAGCGTGTCACCGTCGAGTCGAGCGACCGACACGGAAGCGGCATCGAGCGCGAGGCGCGATGCCTTGCACAGTGCGTGCAGTTGGCGGCGACCGTCGACGGGCGCTTGGATGGAACCGAGGTCATCGGCGACGGCGGCGAGGTTGCGAAGCAGATCGACGCGAGTGCTCATGTCAGTGTCCTCGTTGGTTCGGGATCGGGCGGTGTGTGCGTGCGCGCGGCAAGGCTGATGCGCAGCGGTTCTGGGAGCATCTCGTTCGTCGTCAAGGCGTCGAGGAAGACGTTCCCCGGAATCACGAGCAGGTCGAGGTCGTCGATTGCCGACACGGTTGCGTTGCGCGGCGCACCGCGCAGCAGACCGACCTCACCGAACCAGTCGTCGACACCGACACGGGCGACCTCTCCGGCACCGGCTCGGTGGACACCGGCCGTGCCGCTGACGACGACGAAGAAGTCCTCGGCGCTGTCGCCTTCGTTGAAGACCGTCTGGCCTGACGTGACGGTTCGCGACCGCGCTGCCCGGGCGATCCGCTCGATTGCCGACTGTCGCGCGTCGCCGAAGATGCTGAGCTGGCGAAGTCGTCCGGTGATCGGCGCGTATTGCACTCGTTGAGCATCGCAGCTCGTCGACAGCGCATGCAGCGGTGCGGCAAACAGGATCGATGCCGCGACGACGAGCCCACCGGCGATCCACAGGCTTGCTTCGAGGTTGACGCCGCTCACGAGGATCGGCGCGGCGAGCGAGCCGAGCAGTTGAGCCACCGACGCAACCGAGTCCTGAAGGCCGAACACCCTCGCGAGCATGTCTTCCGGCGTCGCTCGCTGCAGCAGCGTGATGAACAGCACCTCGAACGCGATGCCGCCTGCTCCTTCGACGAACAACGCGATTGCCGCGACGACCGGGCTGGAGATCAGTGCCAGCAGCGCGAGCGGCAGCCCCATCAAGACACCGCTGAGCGCCAGCAGCCGGCCGGTCGAAGGTCCGTCACCGAGTCGGGCCGTGAAGGGCGACACCAACAGACCGCCGACGCCGATCGCACCACCGAGCACACCGACACCCGACGCGCTCATGCCGAGCCGGTTCGTCGCGACGAGGACGTGCACGACCTGTTCGAATCCGTACAGGAAGACGACGGTGCCGCTGAACGCGATGAGCGCGGCGATCCCCGGCTGCGCACGAACCGTGCGGAGACCTTCGACGATCTGGGTCCGCGCTCCTGGGGGCTTGGGTGCATCCGCGGCAACCCCGTCGCGACCGCCTCCGACCTGACCGATTCGCGCGAGCAGCACCGCCGACACCACGAAGGTGAAGGCGTTGACCGCGAACGCCGTTCCCGCGCCAGCGGTCGCGACGACGAGCCCGCCGAACGCCGGGCCGATGAAGTACGCCAACTGACCGACGACACCCTCGGCCGCGTTGGCCGCCGCGAGATCGTCTTCGTGGACCAGCGCGGGCGTCGCGGCAACGAGAGCCGGCCGGTACGGCGTGGACGCGATGGAGTTCAGGACCGTCAGCCCGACGATGACTCCCGGCGGCCCGTGTTGCCAGGCGACGATCGCGAGGATCACCATGATCCCGGCGCGGGCGAGGTCGAGCACCACCATCAGGCGCCGACGGTCGTATCGCTCCGCCAGCACGCCACCGATCGTTCCGAAAATGGCGTATGCCGCGAGCCGCGCAACCGCGGCTGCCGCGAGCCACGTCGCGGATCCGGTCGATTCGAGCAAGAACACGATGATCGCGATGAAGTAGAAGAAGTCGCCGATGCTCGACACCGCGAAGCTCGCGAGCAGCCACCGCCATCGACGGTGCCGCCACGCTCCCCGGAACGAACTCGCCATCGCCATATAGTGGCGTATCGTCGGGGTCTTGCCCGACAGTCACTTCCGCATGTCGGGTGACGGGAGGGGAACGAGTTGGAGTGGGCGATCCTCAGCACCCTCAGCGATGAAGAACGCCGAGCCGTGCTCGCGTCCACCACGCGCCGGAAGTATCGCAAGTCCGAGGTGATCTTTCACGAGGACGACATCGGCGATTCGTTGCACCTCCTCGAACGCGGTCGCGCGGCCATTCGAGTCTCGAACTCGCTCGGCGACGAGGTGATCATCAACGTGATCGGGCCGGGGTCGTTCTTCGGCGAGCAGGCGCTCGTCGGTGACAGGAACCAGCGTTCGGCGACCGTCGTCGCGTTGCAACCGGTCGAGACGTTGGCGTTGCGTCGCGCGGACTTCGATCGTCTACGGGCCGAACATTCGACGATCGATTCGGTCCTGGTCGAAGCGCTGTCGGAGCGCGTCAATCGTCTGACCGATCACCTTCTCGAGGCGCTGTTCACGCCGGCCGACAAGCGCGTCTGCCGGCGACTTGTCGAGCTGATCGGGACGTACACCGTTCCAGGTGCGGTTGGTCCGATCTCCATCCCGCTCAATCAGGAAGAGCTCGCGTCGCTCGCGGGGACGAGTCGGCCGACTGCCAATCGTGTGCTGCAAGATCTCGTGCAAGCCGAGATCATTCTCGTGCGTCGCGGCAGCGTGGACGTCCTTGACGACGCCCGCCTCAAGAGCCGCTGCACCTGACGTCTGACGCGGTTTGTTCGCGACTCACCCGTCGCGCAGAACGCGAGACGCAAGTTGGCGCGAGATTCCCCACATGTCTCCGATCTCGCGGATGCTGTGGCCATCGCTCTGCAGCTCGCGGAAGAACGCGAGCCGAGCTCGACCCCTCGCCAAGTCGAGCTCGTGGAGCGCAGTGCTGAGCCCTTCGCGGAGATCCGACATGCGCGCTCTTGCCGCGAGATCCGCAACCCGCCGAGTCGATCCCAACGCGGCACTCGCCGCCATCACCATCTCGCGGTTCCGCTTCAGCGTCGCGATCGCAACTTCCATCGTCGCTGCAAGCTGATCGAGCGCGTCGGTGAGGAGGACGTGCTGTCCGGACGTCGTCGGCGTCGGCGTGTTGTCGCCTGGCGGAGGTGAATCAGGGCCGCTCACCGGCGTCGTGTCGCGGTCTTTGGTCGTGTTCGCCTCGTGTTTCAAGGTGGTCAGTCTAAGGAGCTCGCGACGTCCTCGTACCGATGGTGATCGTCGCGAAACCGCTGACGCGACACGCCGCCGTCCTGCCTTCGAGGCGGACGCTGTCCGGCAACTCGAACCAAGGACGTCGCGTTTCGGAAATTCTTCCTCAAGTTTTCGTCTGGCTGCGCCGAAGGTGAATTCGACGCAACACCTGTTGCCCCCGAGATGTGCTCTGCAGGAAGCTGAGCCGGAAGAGAAGGCCCCCGATGAGAGTTCACAAGTACAAGCTGGCGGTGTTGCTCGGTGTTTCCGTGGCGCTTGCCAGTGCCGGAGCGTATGCGCTGTGGTCATCGAGCGGCAATGGCAGCTCCGGCGCCAAAGCGTTGACGGCGCAGAACATCACTGTCTCGGCGTCTTCGGGTGCCGCTGATCTCTATCCAGGGTTCACGCAGGGTGACCTGTTCTTCAACTCCGCCAACACGAACCCGTACCCGGTCACGTTCACCTCGATGACCGCCGGGTCGATCACCTCGAGCGATCAGGCCAACTGCCCGGCCGCGAACGTGTCGGTGTCGAACGCGTCGGGTCTGAGCATCGTCGTGCCCGCGGGCGCCACCGCCTCTGCGGGCACTATTGCCAACGTCGTGACGATGGCCGCCGGCGCGCCCGACGGCTGTCAGGGAGTCGTGTTCACCATCGCGCTGACGCTTACGGGCAGCCAGAGCTAACGACGACGTCGGATCGCAGATGATCGTCGGTCGCGGTGCACCTGAGACCGCAGGGGGCGGGTCCGACCCGCTCCCTGCGCCGGGGTTGCGCCGTTCGCTGGCGGTTGTAGCGCTGTTGTTCGTTGTCGCGATCGCGTTGTTGGCGGGCGCGACGAGACGCGCTGCCGCGTTGTACTCGACCCTGTCACCGGGCACCGGGACTGGTCGGGCAGCGGTCGTTCCCGCCGGCAACACCCCGACGGCCGTCGCGGCCGGGCGGGACATGACGGTGTCGTGGGCTCCGTCGACGATGTCGGGCGGTACCCCGATGTCAGGGTACGTGGTCCGGCGTTTCGACAATTCTGGCGTGGAGGACACGGTGCTCAGCGGCTGCGCCGGAATCGTCGCCGGCGTTTCGTGTGTCGAGAACGCCGTGCCGGTCGGGACGTGGCGATACACCGTGACACCGCGCCTCGGTGCGTGGATCGGTCCGGCCAGCGCATTGAGTGCGCCGCAGGTCATCACTTCGGCCACCCTGTCCATCCCGTCTTCGACGATCAACCATCTTCCGGCGACGCTGTCCGGGACGATCTCCGGATACGTCAGCGGCGCGACCCTTTCGTTTCATCTCGACAGCGCGACGGGACCGGTGCTGAACGGCACTCCGGCGACGGTCCCGAGCGGGGGCAGCACGGCGGTCACCATCGACATCCCTGCGGGCACCGACGATTTCCCCCACAGCGTGTTCGCCGTCGACAGCTTCGGCACCAGCGCAAGCAACCCGATCTCGATCATCGATCCGCCGCTCCTGACCGACCTTCGGATGTACGACACGAATGGCAATGGTCGGATCGACCGAGTGCTCGCCACGTTCTCGAAGACACTCGCCACGTACACCGCCGGCAACGGGCCGTGGACGCTCGCCAACGTGCCGTCGGGAGGAGCGCTTGCTTCCGTCTCGGTCACTGGCAACGTCGCGACGCTTTCCGTCACCGAAGGTGCTGGCGCGGCCGACACCGCGGTCGGCTCGTTCACGGTTGCACTCGCGTCGAACGCGTCCGGGATTCGCGACGCGGCTGGGCAGACAGCCACATTCTCGGCCACAGCGCCGATCGACGCGGCGTCGCCGGCGATCGTGACCAAGCAGTTCTTCGACAACGACGGCAATGGCAAGGTGGATCAGGTGACGGCGGTGTTCTCCGAGACGTTGTCGACGTATACCGCGGGGACGGCTCCGTGGACGTTGGCGAATATGCCGTCGGGTGGGACGTTGTCGTCGGTTGCGGTGGCGACGACGACGGCGACGTTGACGGTCGCGGAAGGTGCCGGGGCGGCGGACACGTCGCCAGGTTCGTTCACAATTGCACTCGTCACGAACGCGGGCGGGATCCGCGATGCGGCGGGCAACCTGTCGTCCTTCACCGCGGTGGCCCCCGCGGACAAGGCAACACCCGTTCGTCTTGCAATGGTGATGAATGATGTGAATGCCAACGGCAAGGTTGATCAGGTGGTGGTCACGTTCAGCGAGCCGCTGGCGTCGTACACCGCGGGCACGACGCCGTGGACGTTGACGTCGGCGCCGTCGGGTGCGACGTTGTCGTCGGTTGCGGTGTCGGGTTCGTCGGCGACGGTGACGTTGGCTGAGGGTGCGGGTGCGGCGTCGACGGCGTTGGGTTCGTTCAAGGTCACGTTGGCGAGCAACGCGACAGGTGTGCGTGATGCGGCGGCGAACTTGTCGTCGTTCGTGGCGACGGCGCCGACTGATGGTGCCAAGCCGGTGTTGTTGACGTTGAGCATGAACGACTCGAGTGGTAACGGCAAGGTCGATCAGGTGACGGCGGTGTTCTCCGAGACGTTGTCGACCTATACCGCAGGGACGACACCGTGGACGTTGGCGAATGTGCCGTCGGGTGGGACGTTGGCGTCGGTTGCGGTGGCGACGACGACGGCGACGTTGACGATCACCGAAGGGGCCGGCGCAGTGGACACGACGGTTGGTTCGTTCACGATCGCGTTGGCCAGCAACGCCGGTGGTGTGCAGGACGCGGCGGGGAACTTGTCGTCGTTCGTGACGAGCACTCCGCTGGACAAGTCGAAGCCGGCGCGTGTGGCGATGGTGATGAATGATGTGAACGGCAACGGCAAGGTTGATCAGGTGGTGGTGACGTTCAGTGAGCCGCTGGCGTCGTACACCGCGGGGACCGCTCCGTGGACGTTGGCGAATGTGCCGTCGGGTGGGACGTTGGCGTCGGTGTCGGTGAGCGGATCGACCGCGACGCTCTCGTTGACCGAAGGTGCCGCGGCTGCGAACACCGCGGTCGGCACGTTCACCGTCACGCTCGCCTCGAACGCGGCAGGCATCCAAGACCCAGCGGCGAACTTGTCGTCGTTCGTGGCGACGGCGCCGAGTGATGGTGCCAAGCCGGTGTTGTTGACGTTGAGCATGAACGATTCGAGTGGTAACGGCAAGGTGGATCAGGTGACGGCGGTGTTCTCCGAGACGTTGTCGACCTATACCGCAGGGACGACACCGTGGACGTTGGCGAATGTGCCGTCGGGTGGGACGTTGGCGTCGGTTGCGGTGGCGACGACGACG
>DASWRR010000641.1:0-4653 GCA_036403055.1 Ilumatobacteraceae bacterium
GCCGACACCGAAGATCCCCTGGATCACGACGATGGCTGCCCGCGGCGACGTGTCGGGGACCCAGACGTGGACATCCATCGACCCATCCGACTCGCAGGCCACCTGATCGGTTCGCAACGTCGTCATGTCCTCATGGTGTCACACGTTCAAGCCGTGCGGAACTACCGACCTCTCGATCGCGGCCATAGCCTGAGCGCCCCATGCGCCTCGCCGACTTCGACTACGACCTGCCGGTCGAGCGCATCGCCCAAGTACCCGTCGAGCCACGCGATGCGGCGAGGTTGCTGGTCGACAGGGGGAGTGAGCAGCCGGCGCATCGCCACGTGCACGACCTTCCCGAACTGCTCTCCGACGGTGATCTGCTGGTCGTCAACGACACGAAGGTGATCCCTGCACGGTTGCGCCTGCACCGCGAGACCGGTGGTGCTGCGGAGGTGCTGTTGCTCGAGCCGGTCGACGCAGAACGGCGAACGTGGGAGGCGATGATCCGGCCGGCGCGCAAGTTGCGCGAACGCGAGGTGCTCGTCGATTCGACCGGAGCAGGCCTGGTCGAGATCGGTCCGCGATCGGCTACCGACGACACGTGGACGGTGACGATCATCGCCGACGGCGATCCGCTCACGATCTTGGATCGTCATGGCGAGATGCCGCTGCCGCCGTACATCGGCACCCATCTCGAGGAGCAGGATCGCTACCAGACGGTGTACGCGGCCGAGCCCGCATCTGCCGCCGCACCGACCGCTGGACTCCACTTCACGCCGGAGCTCCTCGCGGCAGTTCGCAATCGTGGGGTCGACGTCGCGACGATCGAGCTGGTCGTCGGTCTCGACACGTTCAAGCCCGTCATCGTCGACGATCCGAGCGATCACGTGATGCACAGCGAGCGATACGTCGTCGCGGCCGAGGTGATGGAGAAGTGCCGTGCCGCGCGGCGTGTCGTCGCCGTCGGCACGACCAGTGTGAGAGCGCTCGAGTCGGTCGCCGCCACGGGCGAACTGCACGGTCGAACACGGCTGTTCATCACGCGTCCGTACGAGTGGAAGGTGGTCGATGTGATGATGACGAACTTCCATCTGCCGCGCACCACACTGTTGATGATGATCGACGCATTCGTCGGCGATCGCTGGCGCCGCTTGTACGAGATCGCCCTTGCGGACGGCTACCGGTTCCTCAGCTTCGGTGATGCGATGTTGCTCGATCGACGGGCGACGTAGTGCACCCTGTCCGGTTCGAAGTCGTGGCGACCGATGGTGCGGCGCGCAGTGGTGTCGCTCACACTGCCCGCGGCTCGTACAGAACACCGTGCTTCATGCCAGTTGGGACACGTGGCGCGATCAAGTACCTCAGTGCCGCCGACTACGAGCGACTGGGTGCCGAGATCGTGCTCGGCAACACCTACCACCTCATGCTGCGTCCGGGCGCCGAGACGGTTGCCGGGCTCGGCGGCCTCGGCAAGTTCGCGGGGTGGAACGGATTGACGTTGACGGACTCGGGCGGGTTCCAGGTGTTCTCACTCGACCCCGACGTCGACGATGATGGGGTCACGTTCAAGAGCACGTACGACGGTTCCTCGGTGCGTTTCACACCCGAGATCGCCGTCCGAACGCAGGAGTTGCTCGGCGCCGACATCCAGATGGTTCTCGACGTCTGTCCACCGCTGCCGTCAGCCTCCGAGACCATCCGCCTGGCAGTCGAGCGAACGTCGGCGTGGGCGGCCAGGGCGCGCCAGGCGCATCGCCGTGACGATCAGGCGTTGTTCGGGATCGTGCAGGGTGGGATCAGCGAGGAGATGCGAACCGAGAGCGCGCAGCGCACCGCGGCGCTCGACTTCGACGGGTACGGCATCGGCGGCCTCAGCGTCGGCGAGACCCGCGACGAGATGATTCCGGCGCTCGCGGCGGCGCTTGCGCACCTCCCGGTCGATCGGCCGCGTTACCTGATGGGCGTCGGCGATCCGGCAAGCCTCGTCCAGGCCGTCGCCCTCGGTGTCGACCAGTTCGACTGCGTGATGCAGACGAGGATCGGCCGCCACGGCACGGCGTTGACCTCGGGCGGGAAGCTCCACATCAAGAACGCCCAGCACGTCCTCAGCGACGAACCGCTGGATCCGACCTGCTCGTGCGAGGTCTGCGGGCGACACAGCCGCGGCTACATCCGTCATCTCTTCCAGGTCGGCGAACCGACGGGGTCCAGGTTGCTGAGCCTGCACAACATCAGTTGGACGTTGCAGTTGATGGCCAGCATGCGCACCGCGATCGAGGGAGGCGTGTTTTCAAGCCTTCATCAAGACGTTCTCGCCGTTTGGCAGTGAATGCCCAACCCGCGCCACCGGTGGCTAGTATTGCCCGTCGGTTATAGCGGTCTTCACCTTCCATTGCCAAAAATTGGATACCCACATGCACGTCCTGTCGATACTTGCCGCCAACACGACCAAATCGTCGAACCCGCTCGGCCTGTTCGTGCCGATGATCCTCATCGGCGGTGCGATGTACTTCCTCATGATCCGCCCGCAGCGCCGCAAGATGCGCGCGTCCGCGGTCTTGCAGTCGTCGATCGAGGTCGGCGACGAGGTCATGACGACGTCCGGTGTCTACGGCTTCGTCACCTTGATCGAGGGCGACATCGCCTGGCTCGAGATCGACGACAACGTACAGATCCGCATCGCTCGCCAGGCGTTGCAGCGCAAGGTCGACACGTCGTCGGGGGAGACCGCCGTCCCGAGTGACGACGGATCCGGTCGTGGCTCCAAGATCGAGCCGACCGATGGCAGTTCGGCTGAAGAGCCCTCCAAGTAATGCGCAAGAAGCTGCTCTATTCACTCATCGGCATCCTCGTGATCGCATTCGGTGGGCTCATCGCGACCCTTGCCGACGGCGAGAAGCCGTCGCTCGGCCTCGACCTGCAAGGTGGCATCTCGATCACGCAGCAGCCGGTCGGCGCGTTCAACACCTCAAGCCTCGACCTCGCGGTCGAGCGAATCCGCGAGCGGGTCGACAGCCTCGGTGTCGCCGAGCCCGAGATCCTCCGCCAGGGCGACGCGATCGTCGTCAACCTGCCAGGCGTCAAGAACCAGCAGCAGGCCGAGGCGCTCGTGAAGGTCACCGGCCAGGTGTACTTGCGGCCGGTGCTGACCGACGATCAGTTCAACGTCCCGTGCGTCACGTCGGATCCGAAGAAGCAACCGAGTTCGTCGTCGACGACCACCACGACAACGGCGGGGGCGACGGGCGCAACGTCCACCAGTGTCGCGTCCACGGCAGTTGTCACCGGCTCGGATGCGCCGACGACGACCGCAGCCGGCGGCCCGGCACGACGACCGAGCACCGCGAACACCACCACGACCAGCGTTGCATCGTCTCCGACGACGACTTCACCAGCGACCACGACGGTCGCCGGAAGCGGCGCGACGACAACGGTTCCTGCGGGTACGCCGACGACCGTCGCCGGTGGAACGACCACAACCGTCGCCGGCGACACGACCGGGGGGCTTCCCGACGTCGCACCCGACCAGTCGGGTTTCATCGCGGCACGCGGTGGCAGCATCTGCAAGGTGGGCCCGGCCGGCGGTACCGGTGAGGTGTTCCAGGACGACGCGACCGCGCGAATCCTTTCCGGGTCCGGCTGGGGTGTCACCGTCAGCCTGCGTGGCGGCTCGAAGGGTGAGGACCTGTGGAACGTCCTGGCGTCGGAGTGCTTCAACGCCACCGCCACGTGCCCGACACGCCAGTTGGCGATCGAGCTCGACGGCGAAGTCATCTCGGCGCCGACCGTCCAGCAGCCGAACTTCACGGGCAGCGTGCAGATCACCGGTAGCTTCAGCGAGTCCGAGGCCCGCAACCTCGCGCGTGTGCTCAACAGCGGTTCCCTCCCCGTGAAGCTCGAGACGCAGGCCGTTCAGACGGTCTCGCCGACGCTCGGCAAGGACTCGCTGCGCGCTGCATGGATCGCGGGCATCGTCGGAGTCGGCCTCGTCTTCATCTTCATGGTGCTCTACTACCGACTGCTCGGCTTGATCGTTGCCGCCGGACTTGCGGTGTCCGGCGCGCTCATCTGGACGATCATCTCCTTCCTCTCCAAGACGCAGGGCCTCGCCCTGTCGCTCGCCGGGATCGCCGGTCTGATCGTCTCCGTCGGTGTCACCGTTGACTCGTACGTCGTCTTCTTCGAACGATTGAAGGACGAAGTGCGCGCCGGTCGGTCAATGCGCAACAGCGCGCAGCGCGGGTTCGCCGGCGCGTGGCACACGATCGTCGTTGCCGACATGGTGTCGCTGATCGGCGCAGCGGTGTTGTGGTACCTGACAGTCGGGTCGGTTCGCGGATTCGCGTTCTTTCTCGGGCTCTCGACGCTGTGCGACCTCTTCGTCGCCTACTGCTTCACGCGCCCTGCCGTGTTGCTGTTGGCCAGGACCGAGTGGATGTCGCGGCGCAAGGTGATGGGCATCGAAGTCGCGCCGGCGGGAGCCTCGTCATGACCACCGACATCCTCCCCAACGTTCGCCAACGCCGTGGCGTCGGCGGCCGCCTCTATCACGGTGAGACGGCGATCGACTTCTATGGCAGGCGCTGGTGGGGTCTCGCGCTGTCCGCTGTCCTGCTGTTGATCACCATCGGTTCGTTGGTCGGTCAGGGACTGAATCTCGGTCTCGACTTC
>DASWRR010000642.1:0-9142 GCA_036403055.1 Ilumatobacteraceae bacterium
CCCGGTGCGCTCACGATGATTGACGGCAGCACGCACGATGTCGACGTCATCATCTACGCAACCGGCTTCCAGGCGTCGCGTTTTCTGACGCCGATGAAAGTCATCGGTCGCGGCGGTACGGACCTCCACGAGCAGTGGAACGGGAATGCCCGTGCCTACCTCGGGATCGTTGCTCCCAACTTCCCGAACTTCTTCATGCTGTACGGACCGAACACCAACATCGTCGTGAACGGCAGCATCATCTACTTCTCGGAGTGCGAGGTTCACTACGTGCTCCAGTGTCTCCACCACCTTCTCGCAACGCAGGCACGGGCGATGGATTGTCGGGCGGAGGTGCACGATCGGTACAACGAGCGCATCGACGACGGCAACCGCAACATGGCGTGGGGCGCGTCGAGCGTCAACAGCTGGTACAAGAGCGAATCGGGTCGCGTTGCTCAGAACTGGCCGTTCAGCCTCCTCGAGTTCTGGCAGCAGACACGAGAGGTGAACGCCGCCGACTACGAGCTGATGTGAACGTCAGCCGACCGGTGTGAGCGGTGGCTGACCGCTGAGGACCGCGACCGTGTTGCGGGCGGCGAGGGTGGCCATCGCCGCACGAGTCTCGATCGTTGCCGACCCGAGGTGCGGGATCAGCACGGCGTTGTCGAGGTCGGTGAGCCCTGGCGCGAGGCGCGGCTCGTTCTCGTAGACGTCCAAACCTGCACCGGCAATCGCTCCACTGCGGAGCGCCTTCACGAGCGCGGACTCGTCGACGATCGGACCCCGCGCCGTGTTGACGAGGTACGCCGACGAACGCATCAGCTCGAACTGCTCCGCGCCGATGAGGTGATGCGTCTCTGTCGAGTACGGACAGTTGATGCTGACGACGTCGGACGTCGCGAGCAGCTCGTCGAGGCTCAGTCGATCGGCGTCGAGCTCCGCCTCGATCTCCGGCGCAACAGCGCTGCGATTGCTGTAGGCGACCGTCATGCCGAACGCCTTCGCTCGGCGGGCGAGCGCCTGGCCGATCGCGCCCATTCCGATGATCCCGAGCCGTCGGCCCTGCAAGCCGACGCCGAGCAACATGAACATCCCCCACTGCCATGGCTTCTCCGAACGAACGATCCGCTCACCTTCGCCGAGGCGTCGGGTCACCATCAGGATCAACGACATCGCGATGTCGGCGGTGGCATCGGTCAACACCCCGGGTGTGTTGGTCGCGATCACGCCTCGTTCACGGCAGGCCGCGACATCGATGTTGTTGTAACCGACCGCAACGTTCGACACGACCTTCAACTGCGGGCCGGCAGCGTCGAGGAACCCGTGATCGACCTTCGTCGTCAACAACGTGAGCACCGCATCGGCGCCCGCGATTCGTTCGTAGAGCTCGTTGATCTCGATCGGCTCGTCGTGCTTCCAACCCCACACGTTGCCGTGGGGGCGGAGTACGTCGAGCCCCGCGTCGGGGATCCGTCCGGCAACAACGATCCGAGAATGCGCCATCAGGCGGCTGCGATCCACTCGCGCAGCCGCCCGACACCGGTCTCGATGTCGTCGACCGAGATCCCCGAGTACGCGAACCGCACGTATTGCTCCGTTTCGCCCTGCAACGGTCGCCCGAAGTGCCGTCGCGTGCAGAAGGAGACGCCCGTTGCCCGCAACGCGGCGTCGGCGAACTCGCTGACGTCGGTGAACCCGAGGCCGTCCATCGCATCGGTGACGTTCGGGAACAGGTAGAAGGTGCTGTCCGGCTTGGCGATCACGAAACCGTTGATCGTCTGCAGGTGCTCGACGGCAGCGTCGCGACGACGCTCGAGCTCCGCGAGTATCGCCTTGGCGCCCGACTGGTCACCCTGCAGCGCCTCGACACCGGCCGCCTGCACGAAATGCGTGGTGCAGCTCTCGTCGTTGGTGTTGATCTTCGTGATCTGGGCGATGACCTCGTCCGGACCGATCGCCGCGCCGAGACGCCACCCCGTCATCGCGAACTTCTTCGAGAACGTGTACAGGATCACCGTGCGCTCGCGCATCCCGGGCAGCGACGCGATCGACGTGCTCGTACCGGCGTAGCGCATCTCGAAGTAGGCCTCGTCGCTGAGCACCCACAGGTCGTGTTCGACGGCCAGTTCGGCGAGCGCGTGCATCTCGTCGAGCGAGCTCTCGCAGCCGAGTGGGTTCTGGAGGTTGTTGTAGATCAGGACCTTCGTGTCCGGCGTGAGCTGACTGCGCAGATGGTCGATGTCGATGGCGAACCCGGTCGCCGTCTGGATGTACCGGTATGGCCGGCCGATGCCGCCCAAGTACTCGATCTGGCTCTCGTAGATGGGGTAGCCAGGTGTCGGGAACAACACGCCGTCACCAGGGTTCATCACGACCTGCAGGAACTTGCCGATCACCGGCTTGCCGCCTGGCTGCACCGCGACGTTGCCCGGCCCGTAGCTCAGGCCGCGCCGCATCGACACATCGTCGGCGAGCGCTTCGCGCAGCGGCGCGATCCCGGCCGCCGGGCAGTAGCCCGTCTTGCCGTCCGCGATCGCACGGTTCATCGCCTCGACGACGTTGGCGGGAGTCGGCAGATTGATGTCGCCGAGATGGAACGGAAAGATCTTGTTGCCCTTCGCACCCCATTCCGCCGCGGCCAACGACACGGCGAAGGCGGTCTCGGTTCCCAGGTTGTTCAATCGGTCAGCAAGCACTGGTCCCCCTACATCGGCGTCGCCCGATTGTACAAAACGTCAAAGCAGGCTCACGAAACGCCTCGACGTGCACCGGCGAGTCGCTCGAGGTACGGGATGAACCCGGGCGCGAGGTTGTTCGACGCGATCTTGTAACGAACCATCTCGTCGTCCCAGGAGTGGTACATCGCGAGGAGGTCGGCCGCCCGGTCCGGGCGCTCCATCAGGACCCGTGCCGGCGCAAGCTGCAGCTTGATCGTGAAGAGGATCGCTCCGCTCTGCGGCAGGAGCTGAAGGGTCTGCCACTCACTGCGCAACCAGAACGGCGAACCGTCCTCGGTGGTGCTGAGGTCGCCGACCGGCTGAGCACGCTTCGGCAAGGGCACGAAGAGCAGCGGATACGGCTTCACGGACAGGTTGCGGCGCCACACGATCTGGCCGGCGCGCATGCGATCGAAGAAGCGGTCGACACGCGGCGCGAGGTCCTCTCCGTAGTGGGCGACACCCTCGTGCACGCCGATCGTCGGCCGCCCGAACTTCTCGGTCAAGGACCAGAACGAGGGGAAGCACAGCACGGCTCCGTCGAGATGCCACGACCCGTCGCGCTGCACCATGAGGCAGAGGTCTTCTTGAACGGCGCGCCCGGCGGCCTCCAGCGGATGATGACCGGGCTCCGGTGCCGGCAGCCCCTTTTTCGCCAGCCATTGCTCGACGAGCGCCAACGTTTCCGCAGCGGCCGCCTCGGCCGAGGGGTTGATCGCGAAAACGAGACCGTGTTGCTCGTCGAGCAGCCGGCTTCGCAACGCGAGCTCCATGTCGCGGTACTGGTCGGCGATCAACCATTCGCCCGCCAGCGAACGCGTCAGCATCTTCACGTGCGGTGGAGCAGGCGTCAGCTCGAGCTCGTCGAGCCACGCCGGTGCGCCGGCCGCTTCGTACATCGACGTGTCGGGTGCGTACGACCACAACAGCTCGCTCGTGATCTCCGATTCGATCGCGCTCACACGTCGATCGTACGACCTCCACCCGCCGCGGCGAACCTCGCCGCTATGGTTCGCACGATGGCGCCGGACTTCATGGCAGGACGAGGTGCCGCTGATTCGACCAACTGGATCGAGCCGCCGCACAACCGGTGGGGGTTCCTCCACGTTCGCGAGCTGACACGCACGGCGCGCATCACTGCGGCCGCACACGCAGTCACGCCCTTGCCGCGACAGCTCGCCGATCTGTCGGGCTTCCAATTCGACCACGCCGGCCGGCGCTGGACAGTCGCGGAGATGCTCGACACGACGTACACCGACGGGTTCATGGTGATCCACGACGGCGCTGTCGTGATGGAGCACTACGGCGGGCTGATGCAGCCGAGCGACCGGCACCTGTTGATGTCGGTGTCGAAGTCGCTGACCGCGGTGCTTGCCGGCGTCCTCGTCGGGCGCGGCGAGATCGACGCGACGTCACTCGTCACGGATCACATCCCCGCGCTCGAGGGCACGTCGTGGGATGGATGCACCCTCCAGCACCTGCTCGACATGCGCGCCGGCACGCGGTTCGACGAGGATGACTACGAGAATCCCGACAGCGAGGGACGGCTCATCGAACAGATCTCCGGCTACACGTCGCCGACACGCGCAGACCTGCCCGCGAACACGTTCGAATGGATCCCGACGCTCGTCAACGGAGGCGATCACGGTGGGCCGTTCCAGTACCGCTCGATCCTTCCCGATGTCCTTGCGTGGGTGATGTGCGCAGCAACCGGCAGAACGTTTCATGAGCTGTTCGCCGAACAGGTGTGGTCTCAGGTCGCCAGCAGCGATGCGGACATCATCGTCGACTCGGCCGGGTTTCCGGTCGTCGAGGGTGGCATCTGCACGACGCTGGAGGACTTGTCGCGCTTCGGGCTGATGTGCCTTCAAGAAGGCACACTCGACGATCGCCAGATCGTGCCACGCGACTGGATGCGTCGCCCGACGACATACGACGCGGAACTGATTCAGGCGTTCGTGCTGCCGTTGCAGGCCGGCCGGGCCGGACCGAACTCCTGCTACCACGACTGCTGGTGGGTCTACGACAGCGTCGAGGGCATCTACTGCGGGCTCGGGATCAACGGTCAGATGTTGATGATCCACCGGCCCTCGAACACTGTGATCACGAAGTTCTCGACGTGGCCGCACCGCATGGACTACGAGCTCGCCGACCTCACCGACGCGGGTCTCCTGGCGTTGTGCCAATCGTTCTAGTACGGCATGTCGGCGAGCGAAGGCCGTTCCTGCAGCTGGTGCAGCGAGAACCCGGCCATCTTGCGATAGCCGTCGGTGACGTCGAGGATCTCGTCTGCGGTGATCACATCGCTGAGCCGTTCGAAGCCGTCGGGGGCGCGCTGCTCGACGAGTTGCATCGGCAGTTCGGGGCCGAGCCCGCGGTTGGCGAGCACGATTCCCGACGTCGCAGGCCGCCGAACCTCGTCGTAGCGCAGGAGCGCCTGCACCGGATCCTCTGGGTATGACAACAGGCATCCCGTCAGGGTTCTCGCGTCGAGGATTGCCTGCGACGCGCCGTTCGACCCGATCGGGTACATCGGGTGTGCAGCATCGCCGAGCAAGGTGACCCTGTCGAACGACCAACGATCGACCGGGTCGCGATCGACCATCGGGAACAAGAACGTGCCGGGGGCGGAGGCGATCAACGCAGGTACATCGAGCCACGGAAACTTCCAGCCCTCGAACTGCGGCAGGAAGTCGCCCAGGTCACCTGGCTGGTTCCAGTCCTCGCGCTCCAGCAGCTCCCTGGAATCGGTCCGCAGCTCGGCGATGAAGTTCAGCTGCTGACGGCCGCCGGCAACGTCCAGCAATGGGTACATCACGAACTTCTGCAACGGGTGCCCGGCCCACACCATCGTCCGGCCGTCGAGGATCGCGTCGCCCTCGGCGAGCCCGCGCCACAGCAACGCTCCGTTCCACTTCGGCATGCCTTCGTCCGGATAGAAATGCCGCCGGACGACCGAGTGAATCCCGTCGCACGCAATGAGCATGGAACCGCGTCCAGTCGCTGCGGTCGCGCCCGTGCGGCGGTCGATGAACGTCGCCTCGACTCCCGCAGGTGTAGTCGTGAACCGGTCGAGGTGACACCCGGTTTGGATCCGGTCTGCGCCGATCTCATCCACCGCGGCGCGGTGAAGGATCGTGTGCAACACGCCGCGGTGGATGGAGATCTGCGGCCACGAGTAGCCGGCGGCGAGCCCGCGTGGCTCGTCCCAGATCGGCTCGCCCCGCTTGGTGAAGTACGCGAGTGTCGTCGGCATCAAGCCGTTCATGGCGAGGTCGTCCGCCAGCCCGAGTGCATCCAGTTCGCGGACAGCGTGCGGCAACAGGTTGATGCCGACACCGAGCGCCTGTATTCGTTCGACGCTCTCGAACACGCGAACGTCGAACCCGGCGCGATGCAGGCTCAGCGCCGCGGTCAGCCCGCCGATCCCTCCGCCGGCGATGATGATGTCGTCGTCGTTCACGTCTGCTCTCAGCCGACGATCTTGTCGATCTCGGGCTTGACGTCGATCAACGTCCGAAGGTGATCGGCGTGTTGCAGCCCCGGCTCTGCCATCCGATTGACCCCGATGCTGCAGTCGGCGAATCCGAGCTCGAGCGCCTGCTCGAGCGCTGCTTCCCAACCGCTCCCGAGGTACACCCGGCCGTGAATCGGCAACGTCGCCGGGTCGCGGCCGGCGTCCTCGGCGAACCGCCGCAGATTTCGTACGGCAGTGGCGATGTCGACGCGATCAAGACCCGGAATCAGAAGTGGCATCCATCCGTCGGCCTTGCGAACGACGCGCCGCAACACCGCATCCGATCCGCCGCTGCCGATGAGGATCGGCAACGGATGCGTCGGCAGTGGGTTGATCCCGACGCCGTGGAGATGGTGGAATCGCCCGTCGAAGTCGACGATGGGCTGCGTCCACAGCAGCCGCAGGACGTCGATCTGTTCCTCGAGCAGCGCGGTTCGATCGGCGAAGTCGATGCCGAGACCTTCGTACTCGGCGGCGTTCCAACCGACGCCGACCGCCAGGCGAATTCGCCCACCACTGAGCAGATCTATCGAAGCCACTTGCTTGGCGACGACAGCTGTCTGGCGCTGTGGTAGCACCAAGACGCTCGTGATGAAGCCCATTCGAGACGTCAGCGCGGCAAGGTGGCTGAACAGGACGAGGATCTCGTGGAAGGTGTGCTCCGACGTGTATGGAGGGTTCGGAAAGCTGCCGAACGGGCCGGCACCGAGCCGCTCGGGCGACGCGCCGAGCACATGGTCGTACGCCATCAGGTGTTCGAAGCCCGCGTCTTCCGCGTCGATCGCCCACTTCCTGATGGCGTCCGGATCGGTGCCGCTGTCGGCCTGTGAGAACACGGCGCCAACTCTCATGGGTCTCCACTTCGATCGTCGCCGGATCTGTCTCACGTGCGCCGGCCAATCATACGCAGCAAGGCGGTTTTCGCCCGGCCGAACGTCGAGGTTCGCTAGCGTCGCCGCATGACTCGCCCGTTGCTCGTCGGACTACAACTTCCGGAGGTCGAGTGGGAGGTCCCGTTCCCGGAACTGATCCGCATGGCTCAAACGGCCGAGCGCGTCGGATTCGACTCAATGTGGCTGGGCGACCATCTCCTGTACGACCTCGAGATCGGACCTCGCGGTCCGTGGGAGGTGTGGACGTCGCTCGCCGCGCTCGCCGCGTCGACCGAACGAATACTGCTCGGGCCGCTCGTCGCGAGCACCAGCTTCCACGAACCCGCGATGCTCGCCAAGCAGGCCGCCACGGTCGATGGGATCTCCGGGGGCCGACTGATCCTCGGGCTCGGCGCCGGTTGGAACCGCCGCGAGTACAGCGCATTCGGGTTTCCGTACGATCGAAGAGTCAGCCGTTTCGAGGAGGCGTTCACGATCATCCGGACTCTCTTGCGAGACGGCGAGATCGACTTCGCCGGAGAGTTCTACCGGGCGGAGCATTGCGTGCTCAGCCCTCGCGCCGTGCAAGGGGGAGGGCCCCCGCTGATGGTCGGTTCAGTACGACCGCGAATGCTGTCGATCACACTGCCTCACGTCGACCAGTGGAACGTGTGGTGGAGCGACTTCGGCAACAGCGCCGTCGGGTTCGGTGCGTTGAAGGCTCGCGTGGACGACGCGATCGCGGCCGCGGGCCGCACTCCTGGGAGCGTCGACGCCACATGCGCGTTGATGGTGCGCCTGCCCGGAGGCGGCGGGCGTCTGATGGGCGCCTACGACGAGGCGACACCCGAACCGATTCAAGGAACGCCGACCGAAGTCGCCGAACGGATACGCGAGTTCGCCGACGTCGGTGCGAAGCATGTGCAACTCGTCGTGGACCCGATCACGCACGACTCGATCGAATGGTTCGAGGCGATGTTCGACGTGCTGGACGCGTGATTGCGACCTACGCTGCCGCGAGCTGATCGAAGAAGCGCAGCAGTCGCGTTTCGACGTCGTCGAAGGAGTCCCCTGCGAAGAGGACGTCTTGGAACGTCGAGATCTCGTAGTCGGTGAACTGCCCCATCGCGTCGGTGTCGAACGGTCGGATCTCGGCGCTGCGGAAGTTGGTGATCTCACCGAACGAACTGAGAAGGCCGGCGCCGTAGGTCCGCAACGCATCGCCTTCACGCGCAACGCCGAACTCGAGCGTGAACCAGAACACCCTGCCGAGCCACTCGGCCAGACGCGGGTCGGTCAGTCGGCAGGCAACCTGTCCAGCCCGTTCGTACAGCGCGGCGATTCTCGGCGATGCCAGTGAGTTCGCGTGACCGATCAGCTCGTGGATCACGTCGGGCTCCGGCGTGTAGAACGGCACGGAGTGATGGCGAACGTATTGCGACGAAGGGAAGCATCGGTCGGCCAACGCGGAGAAGAAGTCCATGGTCGAGACGAGTCCGGGGACACCGCACAAACGCCAGCCAGTGATGTCGGTCAAGCGGTCCGATACATCGGCAAGTTGTGGGACGCCATCGATTGGCAGATCGAGGATCGCGGCGGCACGGCAGTACTCATCGACGGCGTACTCGGCGTGCAACGACGTCAGCGCCGAATGGACGGTCGACCACACGTGATCCTCGGTCGGTGTGTAGTCGACGTGCGGCGGGCGACTTCCCAACGCGAGCCCGCTGGAGAGGTCGGCGATGTGATTGCGCCGGTGCACGTACTGCGGATCGGAGAAGCCTGGGTGGTCGGTGGGGAGTTCGAGAACTGAACTACTCATCCCGACATTGTCCCTCCGGTGCCGACAAGTGTCGAGTGCAGTGCCAAAGATTCACCGAAACGACGACATACAGTAACAACATGACACAAAACGTCGAATCCGCGTCGCCGCTTCCAGGGCCTGTTCGCCAGATCGACAGCGTCGACCGGGCGCTGCTCGCAGCGATCTCGCAGGACGCTCGGATGTCGCTGACGGACCTCGCCGAAAAGGTCAACATCTCACGGTCGACTGC
>DASWRR010000643.1:0-4291 GCA_036403055.1 Ilumatobacteraceae bacterium
CATCACGCTGCGCGACAACGCACTCGTCACGAGCCACCATGACCAGCCCGGGATGCGGCTGTCCGGTGAGGGTTCGCCGAACGCGCTGTTCTGCGACAACGAGTCGAACAGCGAACGTCTGTGGGACCTCGCCGGGCCCGACCATCCGAAGGACGCGATCAACGATCACGTCGTGAACGGTGCAACGACGACCAACCCGGCGGAGGTCGGCACGAAGGCAGCCTTGTGGTACCGAGTGGACGTCGATGCCGGCGCCACGCACGAGATCGTGCTGCGTCTCCACGCGGACACTGCTGTGCCGGAGATGGCGGCGCTCGACGTGCTGCGCACTCGCGAGGCGGAGGCCGACGATTTCTACGCCACGCTGACGCCGGAGACCGCGTCGGCCGACGAGGCAGCCGTGCTTCGGCAGGCGTTGAGCGGGATGTTGTGGTCGAAGCAGTTCTACCACTACGACGTGATGCGCTGGCTCGACGGCGACCCGACGCAACCGCCGCCGCCACGTGAGCGTCTGACCGGCCGGAACTCGGGATGGCGCCATCTGAACAACCACGACGTGATCTCGATGCCCGACAAGTGGGAGTACCCGTGGTATGCCGCTTGGGACCTCGCGTTCCACGCCGTTGCGCTTGCTCACGTCGACGCAACGTTTGCGAAGGATCAGCTGATCTTGCTGTGCCGTGAGTGGTACATGCATCCGAATGGTCAGCTGCCCGCGTACGAGTGGAAGTTCGAGGATGTCAACCCGCCGGTGCACGCATGGGCAGCGCTACGGGTGTTCGAGATCGATGGCGGCCACGACTTCGCGTTCCTCGAGCGGATGCTCCACAAGTTGCTGCTCAACTTCACGTGGTGGGTCAATCGCAAGGACGCTGACGGCAACAACGTGTTCGCCGGCGGCTTTCTCGGACTCGACAACATCGGTCCGATCGATCGTTCGGCGCCGCTGCCGATCGACGGCGCACTCGAGCAGTCGGACGGGACGTCGTGGATGGCGATGTACTGCCTCGACCTGTTGGAGATGTCGCTGACGCTCGCCCGGCACGATCGGACGTACGAAGATCTGGCGACGAAGTTCTTCGAGCACTTCGCGCTGATCGCCGAGGCGATGAACTCACGCGGGTTGTGGGACGAGCACGACGGCTTCTACTACGACGTGCTCGCAACCACGAAGGGGGATCGCATCCCGCTGAAGTTGCGATCGATGGTCGGTCTGCTGCCGCTTGCGGCGACCACCACGCTTGGTCGCGACACGCTCGACAAGCTCCCGGAGTTCGCCGCGCGCATGGATTGGTTCCTCGCCAACCGGCCCGACTACGCCGACCTGTTCCACACGCACGAACGCGAGGGTCACGAAGGTCAGCTGCTATCGATCGTGTCGCCCGACCGCCTTCGTCGCGTGATGCGTTGGTTGCTCGACGAGGCCGAGTTCCTGTCACCGCACGGCATCAGAGCGCTGTCGGCGGCGCACCGCGATCATCCGTTCTCCGTCGACCTCGCCGGGATGACCTACACCGTCGAGTACTCCCCCGGCGAGTCGCCCACCGGGCTGTTCGGTGGGAACTCGAACTGGCGCGGCCCGGTCTGGTTTCCTGTCAACTACATCGTGATCGAGGCCATTCGGCGCTTCGCCCGATTCTTCGGCGACGACTACTCGGTGGAGTATCCGACGGGATCAGGTGTCGAGCTCACGCTCGATCAGGTAGCGGACGCGCTCGCGACGCGCTTGATCGACATCTTCGTCGAGGACGGCGATGGCCGCCGGCCCGTGTTCGGATCGAGCGAGAAGTTCCAAGCCGACGCGGTGTGGAAGCGGATCATTCCGTTTTACGAGTACTTCCACGGCGACACCGGCGCAGGGCTCGGTGCATCGCACCAGACGGGTTGGACGGGTCTCGTCGCCGACTTGATCATCCGCCGCGGTCAGCCCCTGTAGAAGGCAGTCAAGCGATCCGCCTCGGCCGCGACCTCGCGGCGGGCCTTCGTTTTCAACTGCGCCAACTCGTCGAACTCGACGTGGTCGTTGCGCCATGCCCACGTCGCGGCAACGGAACCGTCGACCAGAACGGTGCCGACCGATTGCGGGTTCTTCGTGTGGAAGATCGCCGAGCGGAACTGCTCGGGCAAGATGCCTGTCCGACGGCAGTGCGCGAGCAACGTCGCGTCCCATGTCGGGAGGAACCTGACAGGAGACGGCGTGTCCGCGTCGGCGAGCTCGTACCCAGCAAGGTCGAACAACGTGACACCCGTCGGGTCGCGAAGTTCGACCAGACCCATCTCCGCCGCGATCGGCACGAGCCGCGCCTTGGGCACACCCGACCACGTCGCCGCATCGGCCAATGCCGCCGGCCCGAACGCCTGCAGATATCGCGTCAGGAGCAGGCGGAGGCCGTCGGCTTCTGACACGTCGATCGACGGGATCCATTGATCGGCGAGACCGAATCGATCGGCGCGACGCCGTTCCCAGGTGCCCGACGGCGGCACACGGACCAACTCGACCCACAACCCAGCCGCTTCCCACATCGGCTTGGAGAACCCCGCACGCTCGATGCCGGCAACGACGTCGACGCCTGACAATGGCCCGTCGGCCAGCGTGTCGCGCAGCGCGTCTGCGAGCGCGTCATACGAGATCTCCGGCAACCGGCGTGACCTCGCGATGCGCAGCCACCACTCACGACGGCTCGCGCGGATGCCGGCGCACATCGGCCAGAAGTCGTCGGCCGCAACGATGTGGATCGTCGAACGCATCAACGTCGCTTGCACGACTGACCTGTCTTCGAGCGCGCGCGTCAAGCTGTCGCGCTCGAAACCCTCGAGGCGATCCCACAGCCCGATGTACCCGGACGGCGCGTACTGCGTCTGCAATCCGCCGACGCGTTGCAGGACCGCGGGGATGTCGAGATCGGCGCGAGCGAGCAGTAGCTGACGACCGAGAACCGAACGGTTGAGCTGACGCGAAGTGAGCGTCGCCGGCGTGTTCATCACCTCCAACAGTACGTTGCGTCCCGCCGAGCGGATCTGGGTGCCACGCATCTTTACCATCTGCACCGATGCAACGCGACTGGCGCCCAGATCGGCGCGCGCCGCGGGCGTGCTGTTGGCGGCAATGCACGGTTCAACGCCGCTCGAGGGGGTAAGACTTCGCTCAACACGAACGCGATTCGTGCCGATGAACTGACACGTTGATCAGGAGGTGACATCAATGACACGGCAGCGCTTGAATCTCCAGGAGGGGGATCTCGTCGTGCTGGCCCGTGCTCTCGATGTCGACGCGGACGTGCTGCGCGACGACCTCGACCGTCGCCCGTGGTATGCGAACGACGTCTTGCGGCGCCCCGAAGTCGTCGAGTGCGTGTTGCACGGCACCGCAGTCGACCAGTTCGCGGTCTCGCCACTTCTGTTCTTCGCAGTGTTGATCCATCGTGCCGCGGACGAGCTGCAATCGAGCGATTGGGTCGACGAGTGGGCCGGCCCTGGCAGCCGGCTACCGGTGTTCGATGTGGATCCTCTCGTCGAGTTCGCGGATGCGCCCGGACGATTGCAGTTCACGGCGGAGCTGTTGGCGAGCTTCGCAGTGCCTGAAGCAACGCCGGTTCCTGCCGACCGACTCGATCTCGACGAGCTCGTCGACTGGCTCGACGCAGTCGAACCCGTCGACCACATCGTGTTGCTGCGCCAACTCGGAGACCTCGCCCTGTTCCGCGCCGGCGTGTTCCCCGACAGCATCGGCGCGAAGGCGTTGTCGTCGGCACAGGCCGAACACCTCGGGCGCTCGGTGCGCATGACCGACGACGAGTTGAACCACCTCGTCGACCACGGCTCGGCGACGCCGGGCCTGGACGCACTCGAGACGTTGAGCTCTGCGTGGTACCGCGCCGCGGCGGAGAGCTCGCCGATCGCACCGGTCCTGCTGCGCGACATCGCGTGCCGGATCCGAGCCGCGCGGCGGTTCTTGAACTACGCCGCCGATCACTACCTCCACCGCACCCAGCCGAGCTGGTGTGCCGGGTTCTGAGCGCAGCTTCGCCACGCGGCGAATGTAGACGACCCCGGAACTAGGCCGATCGGCCCATTGCCAGCGGGGCTGTGGCATGGAACTATCACGACGGTCGTGGCGAGCACTGCTCGCTCGCGGCGCGGTTTTCGGGACGGAGGGACGGTCGTGCAGGAGCAATCGAGTTCAGTGTTGGTCGACGCAGGTTCGCCTGCAGTCGCCGCACAAGGGTGTCCGTACGCGCACGCGGCCGTGGCCGCGCCGGTGATCGAACGGTCGCACGCAGACATGGTGGTT
>DASWRR010000644.1:0-9757 GCA_036403055.1 Ilumatobacteraceae bacterium
CAACTTCGTCGACAACATGGCGCCGCTCCTCGCCGGTCGCGCGATCGCCGATGGCCAATCGCTCGGCGAGTGTTCGAGTTGCGGCGCTCCGACGACCGGTAACGTGTGCGCGTTCTGCCGTCTGGTGGAGACGGCTTCTGCCCACGCCCCCGTGCCGGTCGAACTGGTGACCAAGAAGGGGAGGGGCACGCGATGAACACGCCGTTCGCCTACGGAGAAAAGGTGTTGCTGCTCGACCTGAAACAACGCCGTTACCTCATCACCCTGGCAGAGGGTGCCGAGTTCCACAGTCACAACGGGTTCTTCCCACACAGCGATCTCGTCGGCCAGCTCGAAGGCATCGTCGTCAAGAGCACGAAGGGTTCGCCGTACACCGCGTTGCGTCCGACGTTGGAGGACTTCGTCGTCGAGATGCCGCGCGGCGCACAGGTCATCTACCCGAAAGACCTCGCACCGATGTGCATGCTCGCCGACATAGGGCCAGGCGTGCGCGTGCTCGAAAGCGGCGTCGGGTCGGGGGCGCTCAGCATGACGATGCTGCGCTGGGGCGCGGAGATCGTCGGGTACGAGCTCCGCGAGGACTTCGCCAACCGGGCCAAGGCAAACGTTCGCAGCTTCCTCGGTGAGGGCGCGATGGAGCGCTACCACGTCGAGCTGCGCGACTGCTACGACGGCATCGACGAGCGCGAGATCGATCGGGTCGTCCTCGATCTACCCGAGCCGTGGCAGGTCGTGCCGCACGCGATGGAAGCGCTGCGTCCCGGCGGCATCCTGATCGCCTACACGCCATCCATCATCCAGGTCTCGCAACTGCGCGCCGTGCTGGCGTCGAAGGCATGGAACGGGACGAGAAGTCTCGAGGTGCTCCATCGCGGGTGGTACGTCGAGGGCCAGGCGGTGCGCCCCGATCATCGGATGGTCGCCCACACCGGGTTCCTCACCACTGCCCGGTTCCTCGGCTGACCCGCTGCCGAGAGGTGTCAGACGCGAAGAAAGGGCGCCGCTCGGGCACCCTTTCCGTGGCAGAACTGCGGATCGAGGATCTACGGCTCGATGAAGATGCACTCTCCGGGGCACTCCTCGGCGCTCTCGATGACGGCGTCGAGCTTGCTGTCGGGGAAGTTGGCCATCCCCTCGGCGCCCTGGGGATTGCCCTTGGCGGTTGCGTAGATCTTGTCGCCTTCTCGGACGTAGGCAAGGCCATCGTCGAGCAGTGTGAAAACGTCGGGCGCGATCTCCTCGCACAGCCCGTCGCCGGTGCACAGATCCTGGTCGATCCAGACCTTCATACTTAACGTCTCCTCATTCGAAGGGTCAGACCTGGCTGAGCATACAGGTCGGTCACCTCAAAGAGGGGTTACGGCGGTCCAGGTGATAGGGGTCACGGAACCGTTACAACCCGCAAGTGCGCGCCGCGTCGTGGCCCCGCGCGTGTAGGTTCCGATCATGGCAGAGGAATCTGATCCCACGGATGCGGTGCTGCAGGCACAGGTGGTCGTGCTCGAGCAGGAGATCGACCAGCTTCGCCGCCGCCTCGCCGATGCCCCAAAGCGCCAGCGTGCGCTCGAGGAGCGTCTCTTGGAGACCAAAGGACAGCTTGCCCAAGCGGTCTCGCAGAACGAGAAGTTGAGCTACACGTTGCGCGAGGCGCGCGAGCACATCTCGTCGCTTCGTGACGAGGTCGACAAGCTCACCCAGCCACCGTCGGCGTACGGCGTCATCGTCGGGAAGAACGACGACGGCACGGTCGACGTGCTGACAAGTGGTCGAAAGATGCGCGTCGGGCTGCATCCGGACATCGACCACGAGCAGTTGCCGCGTGGGTCGGAGGTCGTGCTCAACGAGAGCTTCAACGTCGTGCAGGCCCGTCACCCCGAGGTCACCGGCGAAGTCGTCTCCATCAAGGAACTGCTGGACGACGGCGTGCGCGCCTTGGTCATCGGCCGTGCCGACGAGGAGCGCGTGTGCGAGCTGGCCGACTCGTTGCGAGGCGTTCATCTCCGCAGCGGCGACACCATGCGGCTCGACCCGCGCACCAACATGCTGCTCGAGAAGTTGCCGAGGCCAGAGGTCGAGGACCTGCTGCTCGAAGAGGTGCCCGACATCTCGTACAACGACATCGGTGGTCTCGACAGCCAGATCGAGCAGATCGCCGACGCCGTCGAGTTGCCGTTCCTGTATCACGATCTGTTCGCCGAGCATCAGCTCCCCGCGCCGAAGGGCATCTTGCTGTACGGACCTCCGGGTTGCGGTAAGACGCTGATCGCCAAGGCGGTCGCGAACTCGTTGGCCAAGAAGGTCGCGGACAAGACCGGCGGCGAGAAGGGTCGCAGCTACTTCATCAACATCAAGGGCCCCGAACTGCTCAACAAGTACGTCGGTGAGACGGAGCGCCAGATTCGACTCGTCTTCCAGCGGGCCCGTGAGAAGAGTGAGGAGGGGTGGCCCGTCATCGTCTTCTTCGACGAGATGGATTCCATGTTCCGCACGCGAGGTTCCGGGATCAGCAGTGACATGGAGTCGACCATCGTCCCGCAACTCCTTGCGGAGATCGACGGTGTCGAGGGTCTGCGCAACGTGATCGTGATCGGCGCGACGAACCGCGAGGATCTGATCGATCCCGCCATCCTGCGACCGGGGCGTCTCGACGTGAAGATCAAGATCGAGCGCCCGAACGACGTCGCCGCACGTCAGATCTTCGCTCGCTACCTCACAGAAGAGATTCCGATCGCGCCGGACGAGAAGGTGCCCGACATGATCGCGGCCACCGTCGAAGAGATGTACCGGAGCGACGAGGCCAATCAGTTCCTCGAGGTGACGTACCAGAACGGCGACAAGGAGATCCTGTACTACAAGGACTTCTCGTCGGGGGCCATGATCGAGAACATCGTCCGCCGCGCCAAGAAGTTGGCGATCAAGCGCGTGATCGCCGGCGGCGTGCGTGGCGTGTCGACACAGGACCTCATCGACTCCATCAAGCAGGAGTACAAGGAGCACGAGGACCTGCCGAACACGACCAACCCGGACGACTGGGCGAAGATCAGCGGCAAGAAGGGCGAGCGCATCGTGTTCATCCGCACTCTCGTCAAAGGGCGCGCCGAAGCGGCACGCGAGGGTGGCCGCGCGATCGAGCGCGTCGGCACCGGTCAGTACCTCTGACCCACCGCGATGCCGACGGTCCTGCAGATCACCGACACGCACCTGCGGGCAGAACCGAACACACCGGCGGAACGCGATCCCGACGCGTCGCTTCGCGCGACCGTCGACGCGGTTCGCAACATCGATGCCGACCTTCTGCTCCTCACGGGTGATCTGGCTGACGACGGATCCGTCGCCGCGCTCGTGCGACTGCGTTCGGTCGTCGGTGTCGTGTCGCCGGCGTTGCTGGCGACAGCGGGCAACCACGACGACCCCGACAGCGTGCGCGCGATCTTCGGTTCGACGGACACCGTGGACCTCGGTACGTGGCGCGTGCTCGGCGTCGAGTCGGTGATACCGGGCGAGGACCACGGTGCGATCGACGTCGATCGACTGGTTCGTCGGCTCGACTCGCTCGACGAGCGTCCGACGATGCTCGCGATCCATCATCCGCCGCGTTCACCGAGCACTCATCCGATGTTCCAACTGATCGGCGCCGACGAGATGATGGCCGCGCTGCGCGACCGACCGCACGTGCGCGCCGTCGTCAGTGGCCACCTTCACGAGGCGTTCGACCGTCGCGATGGCGACATCGCGCTGTGCGGCGCTCCCTCCGCGTACTACGCGATCCAACACACTGCCGACGACTATCGAGTGGTCCACGACGGCATCGTCGGTGCGCAGGTCTTGACGCTCGGCGACGACGGATCGTTTTCGTGTGAGCGCGTCGCACGCTCGTTAGGGTGCTGACATGTCAATCCCAAAGGTCTGCGGTATCGAGACTGAGTACGGAATCATGGTGCGCGGCGCCGACAGCAACCCCGTCACCGCGTCGTCACTGCTGATCAACGCCTACCTTGCGGCGAACTATCGCAAGGTCGGTTGGGACTTCGAGGATGAGCACCCCGGTCATGATGCGCGCGGCTTCGCCGTCGACGATCTCTTGGCTCCCGACATCGAGACAAACCTCGTCAACTCGGTGCTCACGAACGGGGCTCGGTACTACGTCGATCACGCCCACCCCGAGATCAGCACGCCCGAATGCCTGACAGCGCTCGAAGTCGTCCGCTACGACAGGGCCGCCGAGGAGATCATCCGCGAGAGCATGGCTGCGGCAGCGAGTCATCTACCCGAGGGCGCCGAGATCTTGTGCCACAAGAACAACTCGGACGGCAAGGGCAACAGCTACGGCTGCCACGAGAACTACATGTTGGCTCGCTCGGTGCCGTTCGGGCGGATCGTCTCGCAAGTGACGCCTCACTTCGTCACCCGCCAGGTCGTCATCGGCGCCGGCAAGGTGGGGTGTGAGCTTCCCGGCATGTCGGCCGACGACGTCCCGTTCCAGATCAGTCAACGCGCCGATTTCTTCGAGGAAGAGGTCGGGCTCGAGACGACGCTGAAGCGGCCGATCGTCAACACTCGCGACGAGCCGCACTGCGATGCCAGCAAGTACCGACGGCTGCACGTCATCGTCGGTGACGCGAACATGAGTGAGGTCGCCACGTACCTCAAGGTCGGGACGACCGCCATCGTGCTGGCAATGATCGAGGACGACGAGCTCGGCGACGACTGGCTGCTCGCCAACCCGGTGTCGGCGATCCGTCAGGTCAGCCACGATCCGACCCTTCATCGCACGGTCCTGCTCCGCAACGGCCGTCGGGCGACGGCGCTGGAGGTGCAGTGGGGGATGCTGGAGCGGGCCCGCAAGTACGAGCGCTCGCACGGGCTCTCGGCCGTCGGCGATGCAGTCGGCAGCGATGTACTCGCGCGGTGGGAGTCCATCCTCGCTGGCTTGGAGAACGACCGGTCGTCGGTCGCCGACGTCGTCGACTGGGTCGCCAAGCAGCGGCTCATCGAGGGATACGCCGAACGTCACGATCTCGAGGTCACTGACGCCCGCCTCAAGGCGCTCGATCTGCAGTATCACGATCTGCGTCCGGGCAAGTGCCTTGCCCACCGCGTCGGCTTGCAGACGATGATCGATTCGGCAGACGTGCAATCCGCGAAGACGGAACCGCCGACGACCACACGCGCGTACTTTCGTGGGCGCTGCCTGGCGAAGTGGCCGGCCGACATCGTTGCCGCGAACTGGGACAGCCTCGTGTTCGACATCGGCAGGGATCCACTGCGGAGAGTCCCGATGATGGAACCATTGCGTGGGACGGCCGAGCATGTCGCTAGGTTGATCGACGAGAGCAACACCCCTGCCGAGCTGCTCGCCCGGTTAGGGGCTTAGGGTTCGAGCGGAGGACACCATGGCTGAACGCACCCAGAAGCAAAAACCGGCACCGAGTCGCACGGAAGAGACCGTCGAGGAAGCACCCGCGACCACGGCATCGGGCGACAAGTTGAAAGCAGAGCTCGACGATCTCCTCGACGAGATCGATGGCGTGCTCGAGACCAACGCGGAGGACTTCGTCAAGTCGTACGTGCAAAAGGGTGGCCAGTAACCACCATGGCGATGCCGTTCTTCACGCCGGGCGACGACCCCGGCTCGAGCTTCCCTGAACTGCTTCGCCGAATCGGCATGGGAGCACATGCCGTCAACGTGGGAGACCACGTCGTACCTCACGCCACGACGTGCGTGGCGATGCGGTACGCCGATGGCGTCGTGATGGCCGGCGACCGCCGGGCAACGAGCGGCAACCTCATCAGTCACCGCGGTATGGAGAAAGTCGTCCAGGCCGACCACTTCAGCGGCGTTGCGATTGCCGGAGCCGCTGGGCCGGCGATGGAGATGATCAAGCTCTTCCAGCTCCAGCTCGAGCACTACGAGAAGGTGGAGGGCGCGTCGCTGAGCCTCGAAGGCAAGGCGAATCAGCTGTCGATGATGGTCCGCGGCAACCTCCCAGCGGCAATGCAGGGAATGGTCGTCGTGCCGATCTTTGCGGGGTACGACCTGCGTGCCCGAACGGGCCGATTGTTCACCTACGACGTCACGGGCGGACGCTACGAGGAGCAGGACTACGTCGCGACCGGCTCGGGCAGCCTGCATGCCGGAACCGTCATCAAGATCGGGTACCGCGAGGCGATGTCGTCGGACGACGCGATCGCGCTCGCGTGCAAAGGTTTGTGGGAAGCAGCCGATGCCGACTCGGCGACCGGCGGACCGGATGCGCTGCGCGGGATCTATCCCATCGTTGCGTCCATCACGTCGCTCGGATGGCAACGCGTCGGCGACGATCGCCTCGCTGCCGTCTTCGAAGAGATCGCGACGGAGGTGCGTGCACGATGACGATGCCGTACTACGTCGCACCCGAACAGATGATGAAGGATCGCGCCGACTACGCCCGCAAGGGGATCGCGCGCGGCCGGGCGATGGTGGCGGTTCGTTATGCGGATGGGATTGCGCTGGTCGCTGAGAATCCGTCCAACACACTGCGCAAGATCAGCGAGCTGTACGACCGGATCGCGTTCGCCGGGGTCGGTCGGTACAACGAGTTCGACCAACTGCGCGTCGCGGGCGTGCGCGCCGCGGACCTCAAGGGTTTCCAGTATTCGCGCGACGACGTCGATGCGCGTGGACTGGCCAACCAGTACGCCCAGATACTCGGTCAGGTCTTCACTCACGAGATGAAGCCGATGGAGGTCGAGATCCTCGTCGCCGAGGTCGGGTACGGCAGCGACGACTACCAGTTGTTCCACATCCTCTACGACGGCACGGTGATGGACGAACGGCGGTTCAGCGTTCTCGGCGGCGATGCCGAGGCGATCGCCGGCCGGCTCAACGAGTCGTACGCCGACGACCTCACGGTTCCACAGGCCGTCACCGCAGCGACGTCTGGTCTCCAGGGCGCCGAGCGGACGCTCGGTGCCGACGATCTGGAGGTCGCGCTGCTGTCGCGGTCGAACGGTCGGCGGTGCTTCAAACGGTTGACCGACGCGGAGGTCGCCCAGATCCTCGGGGGGTAGGCAGATGGCTCGAACGGTTGACCTCAACAGCGACGTCGGCGAAGGCTTCGGCGCGTGGCCGGGGGGTCCCGATCGCGAGCTGATGAGGATCATCACGTCCGCCAACATCGCCTGTGGGTTTCACGCCGGCGACCCTTCGATCATGCGCCGCACCTGTGAGATGGCGGTCGAGAACAACGTCGCGATCGGCGCCCATGTCAGCTATCCCGATCTCGCCGGGTTCGGCAGGCGATTCATCGACATGAAGCCCGACGAGCTCGCCGACGCGGTGGTGTACCAACTCGGTGCGCTCGCCGGGTGCGCCCGCGTCGCCGGCTCGTCGGTGACGTACGTGAAGCCGCACGGGGCGTTGTACAACACGATCGTCCGCCACGACGAACAGGCGGCAGCGGTGGCCCGTGCCGTGAAGCAGTTCGACGCGACCTTGCCGTTGCTCGGACTACCGGGCACTGGCAGCGCGATCGAGCGCGAAGCGGCGCAACTTGGTCTGACGTTCCTGTTCGAGGGGTTCGCGGATCGCGGGTACACGCCCGAAGGCACGCTGATCCCGCGTAACCAGCCGGGCGCGCTGTTGACCGACGAAGACGAGGCCGCGAAGCAAGCGGTCGCCGTCGCCGAGCGCGGCATCACGTCGATCTGCATCCACAGCGACACACCAGGCGCGGCGACCCTCGGCGCCGCGGTAGCGGTCGGCCTGTTGCAGGCGGGCTTCGAATTGCGGCCCTTCACGCGATGAGGGTGCTGCCGTTCGGGCGCGGCGCCGTCTTGGCCGAGTACGACACGATCGACGAAGTGATGGCCGTCGACAGCGCGCTGCGAGCGTCGAACCTCGACGGTCTCGGCGAGTGCGTGCCCGCAGCGCGCACGGTGCTCGTGCGGTACAGCGGCGTCGACCGCCGTGCGCTCGACGAACTGCTCGTACCCGGCGCTGCAGTCCCCCGCGCCGAAGGGCCGATCGTCGAGATCCCTGTGACGTACGACGGCGTCGACCTCGAGGAGGTTGCCGCGGCCACGGGCCTCTCGACGGAGGAGGTCATCGAGACGCACGCCGGCACCGTGTACTCAGCAGCCTTCCTCGGCTTCACTCCAGGATGGGCGTATCTCGTCGGACTGCCGGCGGCCTTGCGGCTGCCGCGACGATCGACGCCGCGCACAGCAATCACAGCGGGATCGGTGGCGATCGCCAACGAGTTCACCGGCGTGTATCCGACGGTCAGTCCGGGCGGCTGGCACCTTCTCGGGCACACCGACGAGGCGATGTTCGACGTCACCCGCGACAAGCCGGCGCTGATCATGGCCGGCGATCGCGTGCGATTCGTGCGCACATGATCGAGATCGTCAACCAGGGCATCGGGAGCACGTATCAAGACCTCGGGCGGCCCGGTTGCACGCACCTCGGCGTGGGCAGGAGTGGCGCGGCAGACCGTCCATCGCATCGTTTGGCAAATCGTCTGGTCGGCAATGCGGAGACCGCGGCGACGATCGAGACGTGCGGCGGTCTTGCCATTCGCGTCCACGATCCAGCCGTGGTCGCAGTGACGGGCGCACAAGGCGTGATCGATGTCCGCAACGGCCCACCGATGGGCGTCAACGGTGTGCATCAGCTCCCCGCCGGCGCAGAGATCACCCTGCGAGCCCCCGCGGAAGGCATGCGCTACTACGTCGGCGTTCGTGGCGGGCTCGACATCGAACCGGTGCTCGGCTCGCGCAGCTTCGACACGCTGGCCGGTCTCGGCCCGCGACTCGGCACCGGCGACCAGGTTCGCGTCGGCCCCGATCCGCGCACGCCGTTGGCCACGGACTTCGCGGTCCGATCGCCGTTTCGCACCTTGATCCACCTCTCCGACGGACCGCGGCGTGACTGGTTCACCGCGGCGGCCTGGGAGGTGCTGACGACACAGGCGTTCGTCGTCAGCGCGTCGGGGAACCGCGTCGGCGCACGGCTCAGCGGCCAGGTGCTCGAACGAGTCGCGCCTCGGGAACTGCTCAGCGAGGGCATGGTCGAGGGTGCCATCGAGGTACCGCCGGACGGCCAGCCCATCGTGATGCTCGCGGACCACCCGGTCACCGGCGGATACCCGGTCATCGCCGTCATCGAGCCCGACGACATCGCCCACGTCGCACAGGCCCGGCCCGGCACCTCGTTGCGATTTCGATACACCAGCGGGTGAGACCTCGATAGACGAGCATTCACCCGCTCATCGCGCTACGTTGCGCTGTATGGAGCGCCGAATCTACGGCCTCGAGAACGAGTACGGCGTGACGTGCACGTTGCGCGGCCAGCGCCGACTGAGTCCGGACGAGGTCGCCCGTTACCTCTTCCGCCGTGTCGTTTCGTGGGGACGCAGCAGCAACGTCTTCTTGCAGAACGGCGCCAGGCTGTACCTCGATGTCGGCTCGCACCCGGAGTACGCAACTCCCGAGTGCGACTCGCTCTACGACCTCGTCGTTCACGACAAGGCGGGGGAGCGGATCCTCGAGAGCTTGCTGGTGTCCGCTGAGCAACGTCTGCGCGAAGAAGGCATTCGCGGCACGATCTACCTCTTCAAGAACCACACCGATTCGGCCGGCAACAGCTACGGCTGCCACGAGAACTACCTCACGAGCCGCCGAGACGATCTCGGCCATTACGCCGAGGTGCTGATCCCCTTCCTCGTCAGCCGCCAGATCTACACCGGCGCCGGGAAGGTCCTGCAGACGGCGCGCG
>DASWRR010000645.1:0-2819 GCA_036403055.1 Ilumatobacteraceae bacterium
GCAGACGACGTCACCATCGACGAGGACATCACCGAAACCGAGCAACGCTGAGCGCCTCTCCGGCGTCCGCGACGCGACCGCTCGGCCGTCTCGATTCGGTCGATTCGTCGACGTCGGCCGCGTTGTGGCGCGACGCGACCCGATCGGCAGACGAGCGTGCGACCGCGCTGTTAGCGGAGATGACGCTGAATGAAAAGGTCGCCCAACTCGGCGCGTTGTGGGTCAACGAGACCACGGACGAATCGAATCGCGTCGCGACACACGGCGTCACCGCTGATGAGCTCGCCGCTGCGGTCCCCGACGGAATCGGACAGCTGACACGTCCCGCCGGCTCGGCGCCTGACGCGGTGAGCGGGCGCCGACTCGTCGCCGACGTTCAGTCGTGGCTCGCCGACAACACTCGGCTCGGGATCCCGGCGATCGTCCACGAGGAATGCCTCACGGGACTGATGGCGTCGACGGGAACAGTCACTCCGTCGCCGCTGAACCTCGGAGCGACCTTCGACGCCGACGCCGCGGCTGTCGTCGGCGTACTCGTCGGAGAGCAACTCGCCGCTGTTGGCGCGCACCTCGGACTCGGTCCGGTCCTCGACGTTCCCGTCGACCAGCGCTGGGGCCGGGTCGAGGAGTGCTTCGCTGAGGACCCGTGGCTCGCCGCTGTGTGCGCCGCCGCGTACGTCAGCGGCATGCAACAAGCGGGGGTCGGTGCAACTGCCAAGCACTTCGTCGGCCACGGATCCTCGCTCGGCGGTCACAACTGCGGCCCCATCGCGCTCGGTGCACGTCAGCTCGCCGAACGCGACCTCCTCGTGTTCGAAGCCGCGATCGACGCCGGAGTCGAATCGGTCATGGCGGCGTACCACGACATCGACGGAGTGCCAGTCTGCGCGGACAGCCACCTGCTGACCGACGTGCTGCGCGGGCAACTCGGCTTCGAGGGCGTCGTCGTCAGCGACTACTGGGCAATCGACTGGTTGCACGAGGAGCACTGCACCACCGACAGTCGGGCGTCGTCCGCGATCACCGCACTCGATGCCGGAGTGGATGTCGAGCTGCCGTACTGGCGTTGTTATCGAAGCCTCGCCGACGCCGTGCACGACGGTCGGATCTCGGTCGCGCTGGTAGATCGCGCCGTGCTGCGTGTCCTCGCGCAAAAGTTCCGTCTCGGACTCTTCGATCGTCCCTTGCCTGCAGCATCTGACGCGACGACGTTCGACGCAGCACCCGCTCGGGCGATCTGTCGGTCCGTTGCTGCAGCCGGCATCACGCTGGTGCAGAACAGCGGAGTGCTCCCGCTCGCTCCTGATGCCAGGGTGTTGGTCTGCGGGCCGAACGCCCACTCGGGCTCGGCATTGTGCGGCAACTACTCGTGGGCGAACCACGTCGGGTACCGGTTCGGCGTCGACTCGGGATACCCGGGAGTCGCCGACCAGTTCGTCGCCCGGCACGCATCCGTCGACGTGCTTCCCGGGTGCAGTCACATCGGCGACGGAACCGACGATGACGCGATCGCCGCCGCAGTTGCGGTGGCTGTTGACGTCGACGTCGTCGTCGTCGTCGTGGGCGACATGGTCGGTCACTTCAATCGCGGCACCGTCGGCGAGGGCAGCGATCGCAATCGGCTCGACCTTCCCGGCCGTCAAGCGCAGCTGGTCCAGGCGCTCTGTGACACGGGCACACCGGTCGTCGTCCTACATGTCGGTGGTCGCGCGTTCGACCTCGGCGACTTGGCAGAGCGTTGTGCCGCTGTCGTGTGCGCATGGCTGCCGGGTGAGTCAGGTGCCGACGCGATCGTCGACGTCCTCACCGGAGCGGTCGACGCGACCGGACGCCTTCCGATCACCATTGGTCGGATGGCAGGCGCACAACCGGCGCCGTATTGGGCGTCGAAGCTCGCCCGTCGTGAGTACGTGGATGCGACCGGACCCGTGTGGGGGTTTGGGCACGGCCTCTCGTACACCACGTTCGAGTTCACGAACGGCACGGTCCACCTCGATGCCGACGAGATCGTCGCAACCGTCGACATCACGAACACCGGCGCCCGCCGCGGCGTCGCGGTCCCGCAGTGCTACATCACCGATCTCATCGGCTCGACCGTCCGTCCGGAGCTCGAGCTGCGCGGCGTGGCACGCGTTCCCCTCGATGTCGCCGGGCGCGCCGTGGTCGAGTTCCACATCCCGCTCGCACTCCTCGGAGTCGCCGATGCCGACGGGTCGTTGATCGTCGAACCTGGTGAGTTCGTCGCCCGGATCGGGAGCTCGGCAGCCGCCGCGGTCGAAGCAGGACGCATTCGGTTTGCCGGTCCCCCACGCCTCGTCGGCCGGCCGCGATCGGTGTCGTCGTCGGCCGTGGTCGTCACGCTCACGTCTCGGTCGCACGACGACGACCGACGGGAGGCGTGACGACGATGCTCGATTCCGACGTCTGGCACGGACAACACGAGGAGCCGCACGACGGCGAGCCGACGCCTCGTTGCGGCGTCGCGCACCTGATCGGCTACGCCCACCTCGATCCAGTGTGGTTGTGGGGTTGGCAGGAGGGCTACGCCGAGAATCGGGCGACGTTGTGGTCGGCGATCGAGCGTCTGGAGGAGTACCCGGAGTTCGTGTTCACATCCACAGCCGTCCAGTTCCTTGCATGGGCGCAAGAAGCCGATCCCGAGCTCTTCGCAGCAATTCGCACCCGCGTTGCCGATGGTCGGCTGCATCTCGCGGGCGGATGGTGGATGGAGCCGGACTGCAACATCCCGTCGGGCGAATCGCTGGTGCGTCACGCCGTGTACGGGCAACGTTGGTTGGCGGAGGAGTTCGGTGTCATCT